>DATLTG010000358.1:0-4444 GCA_035533735.1 Bacteroidia bacterium | reverse complement strand
TAATCATTGCCAACAAAGAACTTATATTTCAAAACGAAGAGAAAGATAAACGTGCTGCAGAATTAATCGTTGCCAACAAAGAACTCATATTTCAAAACCAGGAAAAAGAAAAGAGAGCAGATGAATTATTTATTGCTAACAAAGAACTTATATTTCAAACCGAAGAAAAACAAAAACGTGCTGCTGAATTAGTTATTGCTGATATAGAGCTGGACTTTCAGAATAAAGAAAAAGAGAAAAGAGAGATTGTTAATAAAGAATTAGAAGCATTGAGTTATTCTGCAAAATTAGCTTCTCAATATTCCCTTAGTTTAATTGAAGCAAGTCGCGACCCTTTATTTACAATTAGCCCCAAAGGAAAAATAACCGACTTAAATCACGCATCAGAAAGAGTAATCGGATTGACTCGTGAAAAATTAATTGGCTCAGATTTCTTTGATTATTTTACAAACCCTAAAAAAGCTCGTGAAGGCTATGAGCAAGTTTTTGATAAAGGTTTTGTGGAAGATTATCCTTTAACAATAAAGGATCATAAGTTTACGGATGTTTTATTTAATGGGTCGGTTTATAAAGATCACGAAGGATATGTACTCGGTGCGGTTGTTGTGGCAAGAGATATGACTACGCAAAAAAAAATTGAAAAGGAGTTGACGGAAGCAAAAGTATTTGCTGAACTGGCAACCGGAATTGCGGAAGAAGCAAAAAGTAAAGCAGAAAGTGCTGCGAGAGTGGCAGAAGATGCGGTAAAATCCAAACAGCAATTTTTGTCGAACATGAGTCATGAAATTCGCACACCGATGAACGCCATCATCGGATTTACAAAAGTAGTGTTGAAAACAGATCTTACAGCAAAACAAAAAGAATATTTAACCGCCATAAAAATGAGTGGAGACTCATTAATCGTACTCATTAATGATATTCTCGACTTGGCAAAAGTGGATGCTGGGAAAATGACATTTGTTCAAACACCTTTCAAAATGTCAATGTCGCTCTCAGCCATGCTACATGTATTTGAAACAAAAATTCAGGAAAAAAATTTGGAGTTGGTAAAGGAATATGACAACAGAATTCCAGAAGTGTTAGTTGGCGATCCGGTACGTTTACATCAAATTATTTTGAATTTAGTGAGTAACGCGGTAAAGTTTACAATGAAAGGAAAAATTACGGTAAACGTTCGATTACTAAACGAAGACGAGGAAACGGCAACACTTGAATTTGCTATTACTGATACAGGAATTGGAATACCACAGAATAAAATAGAAACGATATTTGAAAATTTTCAGCAAGCAACCAGCGGAACTTCCAGATTATATGGAGGAACAGGATTAGGGCTTGCGATAGTTAAACAATTATTAGAACCACAAGGAGGAAGTATTAGCGTAAAGAGTGAAGTGGGTGAAGGTTCTACCTTTAGTTTTATTTTAACTTTTCAAAAAACAGTCGCTAAAGCTGAAATAGTAGAAGAAATAATAGAATTGGATACAGAAATAAAAAATATAAAAATATTGGTGGTGGAAGACATGGCACTTAATCAATTACTGATGAAAACATTGTTGGATGAATTCGGATTTGAACGTGATATAGCAGCCAATGGAAAAATTGCCATCGAGAAATTACAAATGAAATCGTACGATATTATTTTGATGGACTTGCAAATGCCCGAAATGAATGGGTTTGAAGCTACTGAATATATTCGTAAAACAATGAATTCAAAAATTCCGATTATCGCTTTAACTGCTGATGTAACTACTGTTGATTTAGAAAAATGCAAAGCCGTTGGGATGAACGATTACATTGCTAAACCCGTTGATGAACGATTACTGTATAGTAAAATAATTGGATTAGTAAAAAAGCCAATGCCTTTAAAAACGAATAAAGATATAGGCTTTAAGAAAATTAAAAAAATAAAATGTATTGACCTGCATTATTTAATTCACCGTACAAAATCAGATCCCAAATTAATGATGGAAATGATCTCCCTTTATCTGGAACAGACTCCACCATTAATTAGTGCAATGAAACAAAGTCTGGAAGATAAAGATTGGAAATCATTGTATGCAGCAGTACATAAAATGATTCCTTCGTTTTCAATAATGGGTATTAGTACTGATTTTGAAAACATGGCAAAAAAAGTTCAGGAATATGCCAGTACCCAACAACAAACGGAGGGAATTCCAAACCTTGTGTTGCAGCTTGAAAATATTTGTGTCCAAGCATGTGCAGAGTTAGAAGAAGAGTTTAACACAATTAAAAATACAAATAAATGAAAAATGAAAAAATAAAACTGTTTTTGGTAGATGACGATGCACTGTTTTTAAAATCATTAGAAATAGAATTTCTGCAACATGCTGATTTTATTATTGAAACTTATGCAACAGGTGAACTTTGCATGAAAAATTTAGCACACAACCCTGATGTAATTATTTTAGATTATCAGTTGGATGGTATTGATAAAAATGCAATGAACGGAATTGAAACATTGGATAAAATAAAAATCTTTAATCAAGATATTCCCGTTGTGATGTTATCCTCTCAGGATAAAATTGAGGTGGCTGTGAACTGCATGCACCACAGAGCTTTTGATTATGTGGTGAAAAGCGAGACTGCCTTTGTTCGTTTACAAAAAATAATCACTACTATTTTCCAATACAAAAAAATGGAAAAAGAACTGAAATGGTATATGGACAGGATGTAATTCTGGACGCACTGCCTTTTCTTTTACTTCTTATATGTGAATGATGTAACTATTACAGGGCGTTTTGTAACAGAAAAGCAGCCATTGGTAGGCACCTTTGTGCCGTTGCGAAAATTCATTCGCAATATAAAAATTTAACTATGAATACTACAGAAATAAAAGGAAGCTGGAACGAACAAAAAGGTAAGTTAAAACAAAAATTCGCTATCCTATTAGACAATGACTTGATATTTGAAGATGGCAAAAAAGATGAAATGTTCGGAAGACTTCAAATTAAGCTGGGTAAGACAAAAGAAGAATTATTAAAACTTATTGAATCACTTTAATATCATGTGGACGAAATCAGTTGGTATTGTTCTAATAATACTAGGTATTATTATGATTTCCTATACAGGATTTACGTATATAACCACTAAAAAAGTGGTTGATATTGGCTCTATTCAGGTCAATCAGAAAGAAAACCACACTGTTCAGTGGACACCTTACCTTGGTGCAATTCTTTTGGTCGGTGGAGTTATAATAGTTGTAAGTGGCAGGAAGAGTCGCACATAATGGTTCTTGAAATAGAATTATTCCCGTTTCAAAAGGAAAAGCATTATGAATTTAAAAAGAATTTTTGGAGGGTTACTTACTATACTCGGTATAACCGGACTTATTTATGTTGCCGTTTTATTTGTAAATACAACTGGTGCAACACATGATGTTAAAGCAATTGCTATTTACGGCATATTATGTGTTATCTTCTTCATAGCAGGCATTAGCCTTGTAAGAACTACAAAAGACGAAGTTTAATATGTGAATGATGTAACTATTACAGGGCGTTTTGTAACAGAAAAGCAACCATTGGTAGGCACCTTTGTGCCGTTGCGAAAATTCATTCGCAATAGAAAAACACAAAATGTCAAACGTAGAAAAAAATATCAAAAAAGAACTGTCAATTATTCCTAAAGCTGAAAATAAAAAAGGAATTAAAATCCACCAAAGAATAGCTGCCCATTTAGAAACTGCTTTTCTTTTTCATAAAGAAGGAGTTAAACTTCATGAAGCAGGGGATTATGAAAAGGCTGCTGAATATAATATTAAAGCGCAGGGGCATATTCGTTCAGCTAAACACATCAAAGAGAAGATGAAAAACACGCTCATAGGAATCAGTAGGATATCATTTTAGTTGTAAGAAAAAAAAGTATGTTTTTGAAAAATAGATTACAAAAAATCGTTTAACGGATTCTACGATTTTTATTCCGATCTCTAAAAATGAATTTTTAGAACCCGCTTTTAGTTAAACCAAAATTAAAATTATGACAAAATCAAACGATGGTCTTATAAAACCAAGCATTCAAAAAAAATCTGATAATTTAGTTACTCCAACTATGAAAAAATTTGATGGCGGAATTATTTCGCCAGCCGAAAAAAAGAAGGATGACAAATCAATTCAACCTAAAAAGAAGGAATCTGATGGCGAAATTATTTTACCTGACAAAAAAAAGAAGAAAGACAAATCAATTCAACCTAAAAAGAAAAAATAATGGGAATAAATATTTTATAGAATTAAAAGTTCAGCTAAACTAAGACAGAAAATGAAAAAAAATATTTTATCCTGCATTTTTATTCTTTTTGCAACACTTGCTTTTTCGCAAGATGGAAAGGAATTGTTTCAGAATAATTGTAAAACCTGCCATACTATCGGTCATGGAAAATTGGTTGGACCAGATTTAAAAGGAGTAGCGGATAGACGCCAAGAATCATTTT
>DATLTG010000357.1:0-3237 GCA_035533735.1 Bacteroidia bacterium | reverse complement strand
GAACATTTGAAAATAAAATTTCCACACATTGAAGCTGACAATAATGAATTGTCGGACGATATTTCTTTCAATAACAATGATTGAATCTGAAAAAATGAAACACGTAAAAAAAATATTTTTCTTTGTCCTGTTTTTTGGTCTTGCTTTTCAGCAGATAAAAGCTCAAGACACTGATATTCCCGACAGGCCGAATCCACCGAAATTGGTCAACAATTTATCTAAGCAGTTTCCTGATTTTATTACGCAGGAGCAAACGCAAGAATTGGAAAATAAATTAGATCGCTTTAGCGACAGTACTTCCAATCAAATTTCTATTGTAATTGTGGATAACTTAAATGGATATGAGCCGTATGATTTTGCTACTCGTTTAGGGCAAAAATGGGGAGTTGGGACAAAAAAATTTGATAATGGTGTTGTCATTTTAGTAAAACCTTCTGGTGGAGAAGGACAAAAAAAAGCTTTTATAGCTGTTGGTTACGGCTTAGAAGGTGCTATCCCAGATGCTACTTCAAAAGAAATTGTGGAGAATGAAATGATTCCGAATTTCAAAAATGGACAAAATTTTGTAGCATTAGATAAAGCAACGGATGTTTTAATTTCATTGGCAAAAGGTGAAATTAATGCCAAACAATATGCTCAAAAAGCGAAATCAAAAGATAATTCAGGATTGTTGTTTTTCGGCTTTTGGGTTGTTTTCTGTATTTTTATTTTTCTGCGTTCGGCTTCGCAAAAACGTACAGGTGGAGGCAGTGCAACTTTAGGTTCGGCAGGAATGTTTTTTTTAGGAAGTGGTTTTGGTGGCGGATTTGGCGGAGGCGGCTTTGGAGGCGGAGGTGGCGGTGGTTTTGGAGGTTTTGGTGGTGGCGGATTTGGCGGAGGCGGAGCTGGAGGAAGTTGGTAATAGAAAAATATTTTTGCATTTTATGGAGTAATTAAAATAATAAAATCCCTCTTCGCAACAGAGGGATTTGGTTTTAAATAGATTGAAAGAATGATTTTAAAATGGATTGGAGGAGTTTTAGGATATGCGTTAGACGGTCCGGTTGGTGGCGTAATTGGTTTTGCTTTGGGTTATTTAATTGATGAATCTGCTACCGTTACTGTAAATGTTGGCGGACAAAATCCGTATCAACAAAGTGCTCAGCCCAATGATTTTAGTAATAGCTTATTGATTTTATCAGCAGCTGTTATGAAATCAGATGGAAAAATTATGAAAACGGAATTGGATTATGTGAAAAAATTTTTAATCCAAAATTTTGGTATCGATCAAACAAATATTCTTCTACAAACATTAAAGCAAAATTTAGAAGGCGAAGTTCCTTGGCAACAAGTCTGTTTTAAAATTCGTCAGCAAATGGCACTTTCGTCCAAATTGCAATTGGTTCATTTTTTATTCGGCATTGCAAATGCTGATGGAGATATTTCGATAGCAGAGCTAAATATGCTTTCCATGATTACGAATTATATTGGTGTGAGTTCAGCAGATTTTAATTCGATTAAAGCAATGTTTTACAAGGATGCAGAAAGTGATTATAAAATTTTAGATAGTTCTCCGAATGCAAGTGATGACGAAATTAAAAAATCATATCGCAAACTTGCTATAAAATTTCATCCTGATAAAGTAAGCAATTTAGGCGAAGAAGTACAAAATGCTGCGAAAGAAAAATTTCAAAAAGTACAACAAGCCTACGAAAATATCCGCAAAAAGCGCGGTATGAATTAATTCATTTAAAAAAAATATTTTTGAAAACCGATAAAAAACAATTTTTCGGAAGCCTCATTTTTCCCTGTTCATTTGTCCTTTTATTGTGGATAATAAAATCAGTAGAAGTGGTTTTTAACATCAGTTTTGCTCAGTTTGGTATTTATCCGCGAACGGAAAAAGGACTTATCGGCATTGTTACTGCGCCACTTATTCACGCAAGTTGGGATCATTTAATTTCCAATACATTACCTTTTTTGATAATGGGTATAACCGTTTTTTATTTTTATAGAAGCATTGCATTAAAAATATTTTTTTGGATTTATTTTATAACCGATGTTTGGGTTTGGGTGGCTGCACGCGAAGCGTATCATATTGGTGCAAGCGGATTGGTTTATGGTTTTGTATGTTTTGTTTTTTTTAGTGGCGTATTCCGAAAAAACAAATCACTATTGGCACTCTCCCTTTTTGTCGCATTTTTTTACGGAAGCTTGGTTTGGGGCGTATTTCCGATGATGCCCAGAATTTCTTGGGAATCGCATTTAATGGGCTCGTTTGCCGGAATTATTACAGCTTATTATTTCCGACACGAAGGTCCATCGAACGAACATTATGATTTTGAGGATGAAGATGATGACGAACCTTACGAAGAACCTGAATTTTTTGAAGAAGAAAATTAAAAAAAATTATTTTAGAATATCAAATGCTAACAACAAAATAATTAATAAAACTCCAGTTATAGCCGAAATAAATAAATAATCGGCAGCCGTTTCAAATTTTTTTAATCGAACATTGCTTTTTGTTCTGATAGATAAAAACGAAAAAAAACAAGATAAAATAAGTAATACTGCTACAACAGAGGTAAATTCGTCAATATAACTTGTTTGAGATCGATTGCTGATGTGCAAAGAAGTAATGACAATTAAACAAAATCCTAATAGATTAGCCGAAGTATTTAAAATATGTTGTGAAGTGTTGTTTGACATATAAAGAGATTAAAGCATATTACATCCTAAAAATAATTGAACAAAAATAATATTAATTATTTTTTCAGAAATATTAAATAAGGTTAAAAATATAATTTTTCAATCTAAATTTTTTCGATAAAGAATCTTATAAATAAATGCGTATTTTTGAACGAATTTTTCTAACAGCAAATGCGATTATTTTACAATTTCGGTAGGTATTATATGATGATGAGTCGGGTTTTTAAAAAACCTGAAAAGTATTCTATTTACCGCAAACAAATTTTAATTGAAATTGATAAACTTGGAATTGGATCACTTGGCATTGTAGCCATAATTTCCATTTTTATGGGAGCTGTAATTACTATTCAAGCGGCTTTTGGTTTTACCAGTCCTTGGGTGCCGATATACGCAATTGGCTTAACCACGCGCGATTCAATTATATTAGAATTTTCTCCAACTATTGTAAGTTTAATTCTTGCGGGAAAAGTAGGTTCTAACATTGCTTCTGAAATAGGAACTATGAAAGTTACTGAACAAGTTGACGCACTCGAAATTATGGGAATTAAT
>DATLTG010000356.1:0-4042 GCA_035533735.1 Bacteroidia bacterium | reverse complement strand
GTTAATTTCACAACATCTGCTCAAAGCCAATTAAACAATTACACTTCTCTTGCTTACCTTTCATTTGCAATGCCAATAACACATTGGTGGGGAGCCAGTTTTGGATTAGTGCCATACAGCAGCGTTGGCTATCAAGTAAGTAATCAAGTTAATATTGATAGTGTTGGTCCTGTTAATGAACAATATAAAGGTTCCGGAGGAATTAATCGTTTTTATATTGGAAACTCTTTTATGCCGGTAAAACATCTTTCAATTGGTATGAATGCTTCTTATATGTTTGGAAATATTACGAACGAAAGAACGGCTGAATTAAATGCTACTTCTCAAACAAATTATTTCAGCTCAGACATCTTAAATACTACTACAATCAGCTCGCTATATTTTGATTTTGGATTGCAATACGAATGGATTATAAAGTCTGTTCGGCAACGAAATAAAATTGCTAAAAATGATACGCTCCACAATAAAATGCAAAAATACCACAAACGAATATTACAGGATCGAGTTTCTGTTGTTTTCGGATTTACTTTCGGACCATCTACTTCGCTTAGAGCTACAAATACTATTTTAGCTACTCAATACGAAAATTCAGTTGGACGATATTTGATTGCAGATACAGCTCAATATCAAACAGGAGTAAAAACACCTGTTAACATTCCTTTAAGTATAGGTTATGGAATTACTGTTAAAAAAGGAGAACGTTGGTTGGTAGGTGCAGATTATGCGTATCAAAATTGGTCTGCCTTTAATTCATTAGGAGAAACAGGAATTTTATCAAACAGTACACGCGCTTCTTTAGGCGTCCAATATGTTCCAAATGCAATGAACGATTTACCCAACACTTTTTTTCAACACGTACAATATAGGCTTGGATTCCGTTATTCAAAAACTTATTTAGATCTTCAGAATACACAACTCAATGATTATTCTGTTAGCGCAGGATTCGGATTCCCAATTGGTCCACATCGTATAAACAGCACTTTTTCAATGATAAACATAGGAATAGAAATCGGTCAATTAGGCACAACAAACAATAATTTATTACAAGAAAATTATTACAAATTAACAATCGGATTTACCTTTAACGACAAATGGTTTATTAAACCAAAATTTGATTAAATTTGTGCATCTTCTCTATTAACGAAATGCACAAAATTATTTTTAAAAAAATTATTTTTTCGAGTTGTTTACTTCTTCTCTTATCTGCTTGCGAAAACAATATTTCAACTGTAAAAATCATTACTTCTCAAAGCAATTTGCCTTTGCAGACAGGAAAAAATGTTGAAATTATTTATACTGATTCGGCTAAATTAAAAGTAAAATTAACAAGCCCCGAGATGAATCGTTTTCCAGGAAAAAGTCCATATACTGAATGTCCGAAAGGAGTAAACGTAATTTTTTACAGTGATTCTGGAACAATAAATTCCACTTTAACTTCAGATTATGCTATTCGTTATGAAAATACCGGAAAAATGGAAGCAAAAAACGATGTGGTTCTTGTGAATAAAAAAGGCGATAAACTAAATACGGAAGACCTAATTTGGGATCAGCAAAAACAAATCATTTATACCAATGATTTTGTAAAAATTACTACTGCTAATGAAGTAATTTATGGTGATGGACTTCAATCCAACCAAAGCTTTACTCAATATAAAATACTAAATATTACAGGAACCATAAATTTAAACAACAATGAATAGAGCTTTTCGATTAATGCAAATGTTGTGGTTAGGATTTGCTATCATTGCTTTCGGCTTTTTTGTTAATGCTGTTTGGACAAAAGATATGAGCGATGCAAAATTTCTTTTTGCAATTGTAATGATTTCGTGTTGCATGTTTTTTATGAAAAAATGGCAACGCAAAAAATTAGCAAAACATATCTCGGAACACGATTCTAAAAAAAATGAAAATAAAGAACCTGTTTAAATTTTGAACTATTTAATTATATCAATTGCACTTATTGCCTCCGCATTTTTTTCAGGAATGGAAATTGCGTTTTTTACTTCTAATAAATTTCGCATTGAATTGGATAGAAAACGAGGCAGTCTTGCCGCTAATTTGTTTTCGTATTTTAATAACCATCCATCGCAATACATTGCCACTATGTTGCTCGGAAATAGTACATCATTAGTGCTTTTTGCACTATTTATGCAAAAAGTGGAAGAGCCGATTATTAGCCAATATATTCATTCACAAATTGGTATTTTTATCTTGCAAATTATTTTTTCTACACTTTTAATTTTAATTGCTGCAGAATACTTGCCAAAAAATATTTTTCGAACGCAACCTAATCGAATTATTAAAATTTTTGCTATTCCAGTAAGCATCATTTATTTTGCGTTATATCCTTTTGTTTATCTGATAACTAATTTTTCGGAAGGCATTTTAAAATACCTTTTTCGAGTAGAATCTTCTCCCGAAAAAATAATTTTTGGACGCGTTGATTTGGATAATTTCATGAAAGATATTATGGTAAGCAGCGATGGAAAATCTCCAATGGACAATGAAATTCAAATTGTGAAAAATGTACTTGATTTATCCGAAATAAAAGTACGAGAATGTATGATTCCACGAACAGAAATGGTGGCAATGAGTGTAACAGAAACAATTGATCACATCAAAGAAAAATTTATTCAAACACGACTTTCTAAAATATTAATTTTTGAAGGTAGTATGGATAATATTATCGGATACATTCATTCCTTTGAACTTTTCCGAAAACCTTTAACTATTTTTTCTATTTTATTGCCTGTTCCTATTTTTCCCGAATCAAAATCTGCCAGCGAAGCACTCACAATTTTTATTCAACAACATAAAAGTATTGCTTTAGTAGTAGATGAATTTGGCGGAACTTCCGGAATTATTACGATGGAAGATGTAATGGAAGAAATTTTTGGTGAAATTGAAGATGAACACGATAAAGAAGATAAAGTAGAAAAAATAATTTCGGATACCGAATTTTTATTTTCCGGGCGACACGAAATTGATTATCTAAATCAGCATTATAAATTAAGCCTGCCTGTTGCCGAAGATTACGAAACGCTTGCAGGACTAATCATTCATTACTACGAAAGTATTCCTCATTTGAATGATGAAATAACGATACTGAATTTTAAATTAAAAATTACGGCAGTTACTGACAAACGTATTGACGCTGTGCGTTTGAAAATAAATTCGAAGTAATATCCGAATTTTATTTTTTATGTTCTAAACTTTTAAAATACGCTTTTTGCTGAATATTGCTTGGATCTAAATCACGCACTTTTCCCCAATAAATTTTCGCATTTGCTTCATCTTTTTGTAGTGCATAATAATAGCCTAAATAACCATACGCTTCAATTAATCCATTTTTATTTTTTAGCGAATCCGGTTCTGCTTTTTGAATGTATTGCTCATAAAAAGGTTTCGCACGACCTTGTTTAGAATCTGGATCTAATTGCGCATTTGCTCTGGCTCGCCACATATAAGCAGGTGCCCAATTTGGAATAACTCTTGTAATTTCGGCAAATGCAGAATCGCATTGCACATAATCTTGGTTTTGATAACAAGCAATTCCGAGTGCATTGTAATCGTTCGCATTTGCTTGTCCCAACGATATTTTTTTGCGATAAGCTTGTTCGCATTCTGGATATTTTTTTAATTTATAATATATTTCTCCTAATTGTCCGTACAAATCACTTTGCGTAGAATCTAATTGTAGTGCTTGTTTCAATTGTAATATAGCCAAAGAATCTTGTCCGGTTGCAGACAATAATTTTCCTTCATAAGCGTAATCGGATGGAAGAATTTTAATCTCTGTATTTTTAACTTTGGAAAAAAATTTATTCATATTTTTTAATCCATCAGTATAATTTTTTGTTTCATATTGACCATATCCGATAAGGCGATACATATAAATATTAGAGGTGTCTTTTTGTAAAATTTGTGTTATTTCATCTACTGTTTCTTTGTATTTTTTACTGAGAAAAAGAAAAGAGGCATAACGCTCTCGTGCAGATAAATCATCGTTAATAGCCAAAAACTTTTTGTATTGATCTATCGC
>DATLTG010000355.1:0-11787 GCA_035533735.1 Bacteroidia bacterium | reverse complement strand
ATTCAGATACATGGCGGGTTCCCCGGCTGCATTGGAAGGCTACAGCAATCTAAGCAAAACCTTTTTTGCCAAAACCTCATTCAGCACGGGTGAACAACATTTAATCCTGCTGTCGTCCAGCGTGGTAAACCAATGCGCATATTGCACAGCGGCGCATACGAGAGGTGCAAAACAAAACGGCATATCGTCTCAAACCATCAATGAGGTTCGCAAACAATTGCCGGTTACAGATGAAAGGTTGAATGCCCTAGTAACGTTTACCGAAAAAATGACGGTGGCAAGAGGGCATCTCCAGCCATCCGACTTAGATGCTTTTTACAATGCCGGTTTTACGCCAGAGCAGGTGATGGATGTTATTGTTGGCGTTTCGCTAAAAGTAATGAGCAACTACATCAACCATGTTACTGAAAATATTATTTCAGAAGACATGCAGCCATTTGCAGTGGGCAAAGAAATTGAAGATTAAACCAGCATCATTTTTATTAGTGCTTTTCCTCCCTGCCGGGTATCCTCACCCGACATTCCCGAAATAATATTACAAATGCTAATTGGAGAAATGACTGCAGGAACTCCGGCAGAACCAGCCGTGAGTCCTTACTTTAGGCTGCGCATGAACGGGAGTACCTGCTGCTACACGAGACCGGGAGTAGAGGCTGGCCAGGAAGAAGCCCACGCTATTTTTAGCACATTGCAAGGCACACAAAACCCACACACAAACCAAACCTTGCAAAGAACTAAAAATGCCAACACACAACCCACCCACCCCAGCTGACGAATATCTATAAACATTTGTTCGACACTTCAACAATAAATCTTTACTGAGCAACCAAGTCCACCCACCACCAAGCAAAACTCCTAAGATTTACAACTTGCTCATTTTAAGTATCTTCATCCCTTATTAAATCAACTTTCATCGCAATTTTTGAAAAACGAGAAACAAACACGGAAAGAAATCATTGACTCCCGACTTAAACAAGCCGGTTGGGATGTCACTGACCGCACAAAGGTAATTGAGGAGTTTGACATAATTGTTGACGACAATTTAGTTCAAGAAGCAGAAGCACCATACGGTAGACATCAATTTAGCGATTATGTTTTATTAGGCAAAGACGGAAAATCTTTGGCTGTTGTTGAAGCAAAAAAAACAGCGGTTGACGCCGCTGTGGGGAGAGAACAAGCCAAACAGTACTGCATCAATATTCAAAAGAAACATAATGGCGAATTACCATTCTGCTTTTACACGAACGGCCACGATATTTTCTTTTGGGACTTGGATAATTACCCTCCAAAAAAAGTTCATGGCTTTCCAACAAGAGATGACTTAGAACGTTATCAATACATTAGAAAAACACGCAAAAGCTTAGCAGGTGAACTCATCAACACAAAAATTGCAGGACGGGATTATCAAATTCGTGCTATTCGTGCGGTGATGGAAGCGGTTGAAAAACGCAAGTCAACATTTTTGTTGGTAATGGCAACAGGTACAGGAAAGACACGTGTTTGCATTGCGTTGGTGGACGCTCTCATGAGAGCAGGTTGGGCGGAACGGATTCTATTTCTTGTTGACAGAATTGCTTTACAAAACCAAACCTTGGATGCGTTTAAAGAGTATCTACCAAATGAACCCAGATGGCCAAAGTCTTTCGAAAAAGAAATTGCGACAGATAGACGAATCTACGTCTCTACATATCCAACGATGTTGAATATAATCCGTGATGAAACAAAAACTTTATCGCCCCACTTCTTTGATTTAATTATAGTGGATGAAAGCCACAGAAGCATTTATAACACTTATCAGGAAATACTTGACTATTTCAACACAATTACTTTGGGATTGACAGCAACGCCAACCGATGTAATTGACCACAACACTTTCCAATTGTTTGAGTGCGAAGATGGAGTTCCAACTTTCGCTTACTCTTATGAAGAAGCAGTAAATCATATTCCTCCTTACCTAAGCGATTTTCAAGTAATGAAAATCAAAACAAAATTTCAAGAGGAAGGAATTAGCAAACGAACAATTTCTTTGGAAGACCAACAGAAATTAATTGCTGAAGGAACAGAGATTTCGGAAATAAATTTTGAAGGAACAGAGATTGAAAAAAATGTAATAAATCGTGGAACAAATGCTTTGATAGTTCGTGAGTTCATGGAGGAATCTATCAAAGATGCTAACGGAGTATTACCAGGGAAAACAATTTTCTTTTGCATAAGCAAAGCGCATGCAAGGCGAATGGAAGAAATTTTTGATTCGCTTTACCCTGAATACAAGGGCGAATTAGCAAAAGTGATTGTAAGTGAAGATCCACGAGTTTACGGCAAAGGTGGATTGCTTGACCAGTTCACGAATAACGACATGCCTCGAGTTGCGTTAAGCGTTGACATGCTTGATACAGGAATAGACATAAGAGAACTGACAAATCTTGTTTTCGCAAAACCAGTTTACAGCTACACAAAGTTTTGGCAAATGATAGGCAGAGGAACAAGATTGTTGGAGCAAGAAAAAATAAAACCCTGGTGCACTCACAAAGATTCATTTCTCATTTTAGATTGTTGGGACAATTTTGATTATTTTAAACTCAATCCAAAAGGCAAAGAATTAAACCCACAAATCCCTTTACCAGTTCGCTTGTTTGGTTTGCGTTTAGAAAAGATTGAAAGGGCGATTCAGAAAAACGAAACAGAAATCGCAACAAAGGAAATTGCCAAATTGAAAACACAAATTGAAATGCTTCCGAAAAATTCAATTGTGATTTTGGATGCGCAAAATGATTTGCAAAGACTGGAAGATGAAAACTTTTTTACGCAATTCACCAATGAGAAAATTGAATTCCTACGAAATTTTGTGAAACCACTTTTAAGAACCATTTCAAATACTGACTTCAAAGCTATGCGATTTGAAAAAGATATTGTTGAAGTTTCGTTGGCATATTTATCAAATGAGAAAGGTAAATTTGCAACATTGAAAGACAGCATTATTGAAGAAATAGGAGAACTTCCTTTGAGTGTAAACATTGTTGCAAGAGAAGAAGAAATAATTCGCCGGTCACAGGGCACTCAGTTCTGGTCAAACATCAATGAACAAAAGTTTGATGAATTGATTGAAAAACTTTCACCGCTAATGAAGTTTCGTGATTCTGTTATTCCGTTAACCGCTGCAAAATTTAATCTGAAAGATTTGCTTTTCAGCAAAGAGAAAGTTGAGTTTGGACCTGAACACGAAGCAGTAAGCATAGCACGATACAAAGAATTGGTTGAGGAAAAAGTAAGCGCTTTGGTTTCTTCCAATCCGATTTTGCAAAAACTGAAAAACGGTCAACCGATTTCTCAAGACGAAGCAGAACAACTTGCAGAAGCATTGCACAATGAGCATCCACACATCACAATTGATTTGCTTCGCAAAGTTTACAATCATCGAAAAGCAGAGTTGGTTCAGTTCATTAAACATATATTGAGAATTGAAATTCTCCAGTCGTTTCCTGAATCAGTTTCTAAATCTTTTGAAAGATTTATTATAGAACACAATTATCTCAATAGCCGTCAACTGGATTTTCTAAACCTGCTTCAAACATTTCTGATTGAAAAAGGTGAAGTAGAAAAAAAAGATTTGATTTCTGCACCCTTCACAAGAATTCATCCTGACGGTATTCGTGGAGTGTTTTCGAACCCTGAGATAGAAGAAATAATTTCATTCATACAAAATTTAGCTGCTTAATATATGCTTACACAATCATTAAAAAATAAAGTTGCTGCACTTTGGGATAAGTTCTGGAGTGGCGGCATTACCAATCCTCTCAATGCGATTGAGCAAATCACTTACTTGCTTTTTATGAAACAGTTGGATGAAACCGACAAACGCAAAGTGAGTAATGCTGATTTTCTAAATGAGAAATTCACTTCCATTTTTGCAGGAGAATATTATCCCCCCGGTGTTGATGACAAAGACCCGAAGAACGCCGTACAAAAGGAAACATTGCGTTGGAGTTATTTTACACGAATGCCAAGCGATGAAATGTTATTGCATGTGCAGAGCAAAGTATTTCCATTTATTAAACAATTGGATGATGTAAATTCTTTTTTTACTAAACACATGGCAAACGCCGCATTCTTAATTCCAAGTGGAAGAATGTTAACGGAAGCAACAAAAACGATTGATGAAATATATGCAGAGTTGGAAAAAGAAAATCGTTTCATTGACGCACAGGGAGATTTTTATGAAGACCTGTTGAATGAATTGCGCCAGTCTGGTAAAAATGGACAGTTCAGAACACCACCGCATGTGATTGAATTGATTGTTGAATTAGTTGCACCACAATTAGGAAACAGAATTGCAGACCCCGCAAGCGGAACGGCAGGTTTTCTGTTAGGTGCATACAAATATTTGATAACGCAATTCACAAGCGACGGCTACAAACAAATGGACGACAACGGATTTATCCGAGGAACCTTAGCTGATAAGTTGGTTGATGAAAAAGCAAAGAAAATGCTGAACGAGGAAACATTTTTTGGTTTTGACATTGACCCAACGATGATAAGAATTGGTTTAATGAATTTAATGATGCACGGAATTACGCAGCCGAAAATTGATTACAAAGACACATTATCTAAAAATTATAATGAGGACAATGCTTATGATATTGTTATGGCAAACCCACCATTCACAGGAAACATTGACAAGGGTGATTTGAATGAAACTTTTACTGTATCTACAACAAAATCAGAATTGCTTTTTGTAGAACGCATTTACAAAATGTTATGCATGGGAGGTACAGCAGGTGTGGTGGTTCCGCAGGGAGTTTTGTTTGGAAGCGGGAAAGCATTTAAAGACATCCGCAAAATCTTAATTGATAAGTGTGAACTGAAAGCAGTAATTGGAATGCCAAGCGGAGTGTTCAAACCTTATGCTGGCGTGGCAACTGCAATTTTAATTTTTACAAAAGGTGGAGAAACAAACGATGTTTGGTTTTACGAAATGAAAAGTGACGGTTTGAGTTTAGATGATAAACGAACTCCATTATTCAATTCGGATAACAGCAGAAACTATGGCGACTTACATTTAATTATTGATGCTTACAAAAAACGCAATCCTAAAAAAGAAAGCGACAGAACGAAACGACATTTTTTTGTTCCAAGAAGAGAAATTGAGGAGAACGATTATGATTTGAGTTTAAACAAATATAAAGTTGAAGTTTATGAAGAAGTGAAGTATGATGAACCTAAAGACATTTTAGCCAAACTAAAAACAAACGAGCAAAACATTCTTTCAGCAATTGCTGAATTAGATTCCTTTATCAAATGAGAATAGAATTACTTAAAGACATTGCTGAAATTATTGCAGGGCAATCGCCACCATCCGCCACCTACAATAGATCAGGTGAAGGAATGCCATTCTTTCAGGGTATGGCGGACTATGGAGATAAGTTTCCGGTAATTAGGATTTGGTGCAGCCACCCAAAAAAGGTTTCACTACCTAACGATATTTTAATTTCCGTAAGAGCACCGGTTGGCCCTGTAAATGTTAATAATGTAGAGGCATGTATTGGCAGAGGATTAAGCGCAATAAGAGCAAAAGAAAACTATAGTCATGAGTACCTCTATTATTTTTTGAAAGCCAATAAACAAGAGATTGCAAATCTTGGAGTTGGCTCAACCTTTACGGCAATTACTCAGAAGGAATTAGGTAAAATAAAAATTTCTATTCCTGAAACTTTAGCAGAACAAATAAAGATTGCAACTATATTAAGCAAGGCTGAAGCGCTAACTACACAACGAAAAGAAAACATTGAGTTGCTTGATAATTTTTTGAAAAGTACTTTTTTGAAAATGTTTGGTGACCCCGTGAGCAATGAACACAACTTGGAGAAAGTTGAACTAAAATATTTTGGTAAGATAGTTACTGGAAATACACCATCCAGAAGCAATAAAGAAAACTATTCTTCAAATTTTATAGAATGGGTTAAGACCGATAACATTTCAAGTGAAAGTACATTCATTACTAAAGCTTTTGAATATCTTTCAAAAGAGGGCATGAAAAATGCAAGGACTGTTACTAATGGAGCCCTACTTGTCGCTTGCATAGCAGGAAGCATAGAATCTATTGGCAGAGCAGCGCTTTCGAACAGAACAGTTTCATTTAATCAACAAATAAATGCAATCCAACCAAATGAAGATATTTCCCCTTGGTACTTGTATTGGCTTTTTAAGGTTTCAAGGAAATATATTCAGAACCATGCAACAAAGGGAATGAAAAGAATTCTGACAAAAGGAGAATTTGAAAAAATAAAAATGATAAAACCTCCTTTTGAAGCACAAAAAATGTTTGCTACAATAGCTGAGAATGCAGAGGTAATAAAAGAGCAATTGAAAAGTAGTTTGAATGATTTGGAAAATCTTTATAACTCATTAAGTCAGAGAGCATTTAAAGGAGAATTAGATTTAAGTGCATTGGTGCTTATGTATGAAGAAGAATATTCAAGCGCAGATAACGATAGAGAAGAAAAAAAGCCAATTGACAAAGAAAAAACAACTGTAGAATTAAAAAAGGACGGAGAGCCAGAAGATAAAAGATATACAGACCTCTTTGAAGTAGATGAAGCTACTGCAGAAAAACAAGGCAAAAAATTTTACAAGAAGTGGAAAAGGTTTCATTCAAAAAAAAAGAAAGTAAAACTTGATTGGGAAAAAGTTTCAACAGAGCAAGCCGCTAATTGGATAAAAGAAAACTATACAGGTTACCATTTCACAACTGAAATGCTCATTCAATTTTTAAAGGATGAGCACATTACGTTTCCTGATTACTTTTCATCCGAAGAATTAAAAAAGAATCCACAGGCAAACGAGGCAGATGATTTAAAATCACTCATCTTTTCAGCAGTAAGTAAAGAGAATCCATTTTTGAAACTAGAGCAATTGTTTTACAATGGAGTTGATGAAAATTTTGAATTAAAAATTACCGAGGAAGATTACGAACATATCAAACACCTTTTACCCAAAGAACGTTCGGGGATTTATTTCAGCATTATTGAATGAAACTAATTAGTGTAAAAATATTAGGCGATAATTTTCGCAGTTTATCAGGCAATAAACTTTATGAGTTTAATGTTAATCAACGCAAAGACCGCTTATCCACAAAAATTTTTGCAGGACTAAACGGTAGTGGTAAATCAAATTTTCTTGAATTGCTTGCAGAAATATTTTTCTATCTCGAAAAATATCACCTTAATACCGTTAGCCGAACAGAAAAGAAAGGAAAGAATATTGGTTTTGAGATAGAATACATTTTGCCTATAGATTCAATGATTGCAGGAAGCGCCTCATATGAATTTGACGACAAGGGTTGTCATGTCAGAATAAAAAAACTTATAGATGAATATCCTGAGTTCTCTTTCAAAAAATATGGAGAAGAAGATTTTATTAGGTTGGATAATTCGACTTTCTTTCTTTTGCCAACTAAAGTGATTGCATACACTTCGGGACAAAATGAATTATTAAGCAATCCGTTTTTCAAAATACGTTATCACTATTTCAAAGAGATTGAAAAAAATAACAACTCAAAGGAAATTAATGTATCAGACAATGGACGCTTGTTCTTTCTTGATTACAGTTCCAACTTTTCAATTTTCATTTCCAATATGCTTTTAGCAAGTCCCAACAAATTGAAATATCTCAATGAGATTTTTAAGGTAGAAGACTTGCATTCGTTCCGAATCACCATCAATTTGGTAAACTATAAAAAGAATAAAATTATATTGAGTGAAAGCACTCAAAATAATATTCAGAAGCTAAAATTGTGTGCCACTTCCTGGATTGAACGGAAGAAAGGTAGAGAGGAATTTTTAATTATTGATTTCAAAGTAACTGGAGCGACACACGAAGCATTTAGATTTCATTTCAAAACGTCTTTTGAGTTATTTAAAGCATTTTATGATTTAGATAATTTGAATTTACATCTTGTTCCTGTGGACACGAGAGGCTTGATTTTAAAAGCACACAAATCATTAAACATTTCAGATGAACTCCCGAGACCTGACCCATCAAGATTGATTTTCAGAATTGAAAAAATCAGTTTGAATAAAATTGTAGAAGACAACAAACCTCCAAAAACTATTTATTATAAAGGACTCTCAGATGGAGAACATCAGTTTAACGAGGTAATTGGTTCTGTAATGATGATGGAAGAAGACGGTTGCTTATTCCTTATGGATGAACCAGACACGCACTTTAATCCAGTGTGGAGAGCCAAAATGATTGAAATGTTGAATAATGTTAGTTCGTATAGTTTTGATACAAAAGGCAAAGTTGATGCGGTGAGGAAGCAGGAAATAATAATTACTACACATTCCCCATTTGTAATCAGCGACAGCATGAGAGAAGATGTTTACAAATTTGATAAGGTACAGGGTGAAGTAGTTTATGTTAATCCTAAGATGGAGACTTATGGAGCATCCGTTAGCTTGCTCTTACAGGAAATTTTTGACAGGAGGATTACAATTTCTGATTTATCGAATTTCGACCTGGATGAATTACGAAACACACTAAAAGAATTAAAAACCCCAGAAGCAATACGAGCAAAGATTGAAGAAACAAAAGCGAAGCTTCTTGATTTTGGAGAAAGCATTGAAAAGTTTGATTTGTATAGTTTGTTAAGACAGATTGAAAAAGATATCGACAATACCAAATGATTTACGCTTATAAACATCTAACGCATCGTATTGAAAAATTTAATGCAAACATTTTTCATTTCTTTGAACAATTGTTCGCAAATGATTTGGCAGCGTATGATGAAAATGTTTTGCTTGAAGTAGCATTTATTCCTATTGTAAATCGTTCAAGTGTTTCTCTAAAAAATAATTTGGCAGCAATCACCACTGCTTATCATGACTTAAGTACTGCTGAAAAATTACAAGTGCAACAAGCATTCACAGCAAACGCTGACATTAAAAATCTTTGCGGAGACATTACAGCATTGCCGGTAAAGTATGATGCTTTACCAGATGGTATTAAAAACCTTCTCAAAACTTTTCTTACAAAACTTTGGGAGGATTTCCCATTGAATGATTTGCTTGAAGCAGATTGCGGAACAGTTCAGGATCATTTCAGTTGTTTTGTTGCAGCTACACATCAACGAGCTTTGATTTGTCCGTTTTGCGGACTGAATAAATTGAAAACATCAGAAAGCGTCAATCGTGATGCATACGACCACTATATACCGAAAGCTTATTATCCTTTCATTTCAATCAACTTCAAGAATCTATTTCCGATTTGTCATGAATGCAATAGTGACGAGAAAAAAACTACCGACACCCTTTATAAAGGTGCGGATAGACGTCAGGTATTTTATCCGCTTGACACAACTTATCAATGTGACCAACTTTCAATTACGATAACTCCAACAGAGCAATACAATCCAGTTAATTTTAAAACACTCCTTTATGATATTAACTGGAGCTACACAATTTCACTTGCTGGAAATGCAGACCCACGACTAACTTCGTGGGACGAAATCTTTCATATCAAAAGACGATATACTGAAAACGTTTTGCGTTATCAAACCGAATGGTATGATGAATTAGTAATGAGATACAAAAGAGAATTAAATAAAGGAACTTCATTTGTTGCTTTCATGAATGAAATAATTGAAGATGCAGAATATCAAAAACTAATTTCTCCATTTGGAATGTTGCGACACTCATACTTTGAATTTCTATTTTCGATACCTGACTTTGAAGTAAAATTAAACGAAGCATTGGCTTAACAACTAAATGAAACACTAAAACACTTTAGCCGACGCACTTTTTCTAAGGAACGTCTCCGGCACGGGACGTTCCGTTAATTAAATGGCTCCCTTAAAAGCGCAGATATGGAGAGCCAAGGCAAGAAACGTCTGCGTATCTGTGCCTTGGATAGTTGCAGTAAACCAACTTTTATTTGGTATTTTTATTTTGTAATAAAATTTTCATCATCGTTGGTGCATTTTGATAATTTAAAATTAACTCCGTTGTATTTACGCTAATAGTGTAAAGCCGCGTTTGTATTGATAAATGATTTAAATGTATTGGATAGAAAAAATTGTTTGGTAAAATTAGCAGTGTATTTTTAGGTTGAATACAAACTTTGTTGAGGTAATTGCCGCAGTTGGTTTATTTATAGCAGGCCTTTTTGTGAGAATGATATTGGAGGAAAAATCTTTATTGGTTGCATACGGGGATTATGCAGCATATTCAAAAAAAACTAAAAGAATAATCCCTTTTGTTTTTTAAATATTTTGAATGACGAAAATATTTTTGATTTTCAAGACAACCCAGCACTGGCCTTTTGTGCGGTTGCGTATCTGTGCCAATTCATTTAACTTGCGATAGTTGCACAGATACGCCAACGCGCATTCCTTTCGCTGCATATCTGCCTTTACTTTGTATTCAATTAGATTTCATTAATTTTTCAAAAGGAAGCAGAGGTGAACTAACATATCTGCTAAGCTTACGGCTTATCTGGCGCATTAGTCCTCTGCCTCCTTGTTGAACTTTGTTGAATAGCATCAAATAGAATGTTAGACTTTTAGGTCTATTAAAGGCTTTAATGCACTTCAACTTTTATTGTTTTTCCTTAAATCAAATTTATGAAAAAGTATTTAGTTACTGTAGGCATTGATGTATCAAAATCTAAGTTAGATGTTCGCTTTGTATTTGAGCCTGCCAATACTGAACATCCGCATATCATTGTTGCTAACAATGAAAAAGGAATCAAGGGAATTATTTCCTTTTTAAAGAAACAAAAAATACAACCTGATGATGCTTTATTTTGTTTCGAAAATACTGGTCTGTACAGTATGCCTTTGTCCATCTACTTCAGCAAACAACAATTGGATTATTGGGAGATTCCTGCAGTAGAGATTAAAAGATCCAAAGGGATATCCAGGGGCAAGAACGACAAAGTTGATGCAAAAGACATTGCTTTTTATGCAGTTACTCATGGTCATAAACTTAAGCTTAGTCAAATACCGGAACAGGATATTCTCAAGCTGCAACTGCTTTATAGCGAAAGGGAAAAATTATTAAAAGCAATACATGCTATGGAAGCATCTGTTGAAGCCACTAATTTTTTATCTAAAGAAGTTACAAATGAAGTAATGGCAATTAATAAGAAAACAGTAGCACAACTAAAAGTTTCTCTTAAAAAAATTGATGCAGCCATCATAGTGATTGTAAAAAGCAACAAGCAGCTTGAAGATTGTTTTCAATTGGCTACTTCTGTACCAGGAGTAGGTAAACAGTCAGCTATATACCTCATTATCAAAACAAGATGTTTTACCCGGTTTAAGAACTGGCGAAAGCTGGCCTGTTATGCAGGTATTGCTCCTTTTGAATACAGTTCGGGCAGTAGTATAAAAGGTAAAACCAAAGTAAGCCACGTTGCTGACAAAAAAATGAAATCGTTATTAAATATGGCTGCGCTAAGTGCTAAAAAATATGATAAAGAAATAAGTGATTATTATGTTCGCAAAATTAACGAAGGAAAAAATCCAATGTTGGTAATGAATGCTATCAGGTGTAAAATACTAAGCCGTGTTTTTGCAGTAATAAACAGACAAACTCCGTTTGTAAATACTCAAAAATTTGCAGCTTAATTTATTTGATTTTTATCATAGAATGCGCCAGAGGGGGATTTCATACACTAAAAATTTACACAATGATTGATGCCGGTTGCTTAATTCCCATTTCACTTTTACTACTTCGAATAATTGTAGCTATTGTATTTTTTTCGAGCGGAAAGAGCCATGCTGCCCATCCT
>DATLTG010000354.1:0-2408 GCA_035533735.1 Bacteroidia bacterium | reverse complement strand
CAAAAAAAATTAGCAGTGTAATGCATTACCAAGAATTGATTTCGCCTGAAATGCAAAAAAAATGGTTTGAATCGGTCAATACCATTTATCACAATTATTTTATTATCCATTATAAAGGCGAAAAAATAGGTTTGATAAACGGAAAAAATAGCGATTACGAAAAACGAACATCAGAAGGAGGAATGTTTGTTTGGGATGACAAATACTGGGGAACATTAATTCCTTCGATGTGTTCGGTTATTATGTCCGATCACGCTTTTTTAATTTGCAGTTATAAAAAAAATTACATCAAAATTTTAAAATCGAATCAAAAAGCAGTTTTATACAATCAAAAATTAGGCTACGAGCCAACGAATGATTATCCTTCTGATGAAGAAGTACAATGGTTTGAATTAACGAAAGAGAAATATGAAAAAGCAGTTGTTAAAATTCGTAAAGCCATTGGAATTATTACGAATGATTTTGCACCACTAGCAATCGAAAATATTGATTTTGAAGATGATTCGGATGAAGAAGTAACAACACTTTATAAGCAAATACCTGATTATATTTTGAATAAAATTGCAAATGTTATTGCGAAACGGGATGGAAGATTTATTTTATAATCCAAATACTGCTTTTAAATTATTCTGCATCCTCTCGAAACTTACTAAAGTTGGAATTTAAATCATACATGGAATATCGGGTTGTATAACCAAACCAATCGTATATTTTTTTTGAAAAAAAGGATATGTTTTTACGAATAAAAAATGGTAATTTATAATATGTTTTTAAAACTCGGACATCAACCCAATTTTGCTTATAAGACGTTAAAAAAAGGAAAAATAATTTCAAGTTTTTTTCATTGTATTCTTTGACATATCCATATTTTGCGGCATAATCACCAGCTATATAATCAATTACTTTTTGTTCTTTTTCCGACAGCTCCTTTTTCCATTTATCCATATTATTATCATTTATTGGCTCTGTTAAATGCGGATGAACTATTGCAAAGCGTGCATGTGTGTCTTCAAAATACTTGGACGTTTTTTCATAAAAATTAAACATTTCTGGTAAAAAAATTATATTCAAAAAAGTGCAAATTTCTTTTGTGTATTTCTCGGGGTCAACCACAAAATCTTCGTATTTCAGTGTATAAAAAGCAGTTGGTTTTTTTGCCTTTTGTTTTTCAATATTACGATTATACATTTCCCATTTATGCGCCAATAGAGCAACATTGTTATTATTGAAAGTCTTTTTATTGGAAGCCACATTACTTCTATAATCTCGAACCAAATGAATAAATTTAGCATCTGGAAATATGTCTAATAATTCTTTTACAAAAATGGAATATTTAGGGTTTTTATCCCCAATAATTTTTATTTTTTCTTTATTGAATATAGAAGGGTAATTCAAATAAATTTGGCGGCAAATTAATGTGAAATTCCTACTTTTTTCCGGCAGTTTATACAAATCATTTCGTAATTTTTCATAGTCAATTTTCCATAAATATTTGAACTTTATATCCAAATGCAAATCTAAAATAAGCTCATCTATTTTTTTATTACTCCAATTTTTTGTTCGAAAATATTTTTGTTTTAAATACATTATTAATGAACTCTCAAGTGGCAAAATCACTTCTTCGTTAGCGTCTAAGAGGCTTTGCAACATAGTAGTTCCTGAGCGGCCTATTCCCACAATAAAGAAAAAAGGAATTCTATTTATTTCTTCCGCAGTCATAAATCGCGAATATTAATTTAACTTGTTTAAAAAATTAAATTTGGTTCTCCAATTTTATTCATCCGTTTCACAATTAGTTTCGTGAATTGTTTTTCCGTCTTCGTATTTAAAATAAATTCTTTTTAAATGAAGACTTGAAACGGGAGCAACAACCATTGGAATTTTTTCTACTCGTGTTTCACTGGTATCTAATCCAAACGCTTTATCATCGGCAAGTGCCAATTTTTTAATTGCAAAATAACTATTCAGAATAAAACCATCCCAAAAGGAAAATTCATTGTCGTGCGATAAAAATTTTTCTAATAGCACAAATTTAAAATCTGCAGCTAAATTGTGTTTGCTTAAAGAAGGGTAGCGACTTCGAATATCTAATTCTTTTTGGGCAACCATTACTTCTACTGCTTTTCTAAACATTACATTGATGCGAGGTTGTACACGAAAGCCTAAGCGAAATTCCACACGAATTACTTTGTCGTTTTTTAATTCTTCCACACTGTATTCCATTGTGTAAGGTTCATCGGTACGTTCTAAATGCACAAACCAATAAATATCGGCACGTTTTGGTTGTCGACTGAAAATGGAATAAATAATTTTTTGTTCTACATGTGTTGGATCGTTTGCTTTTGTTAGGAAAATAAGATGAGTGGAAAATTTAGAAACGGTGGTGTCCTGACTCAAATCATCTAACA
>DATLTG010000353.1:0-2085 GCA_035533735.1 Bacteroidia bacterium | reverse complement strand
AGGAGACACTGTTTTACTTTCTCCGGCTTGTGCCAGCTTCGATTTATTTGAAAATTATGAAGACAGAGGAAGTCGTTTTAAACGTGCAGTAAGATCATTATAAAAAATATTTTTTTTAAACAATTTCAAAAAATAAATTTTGAATTTATTCAAATACTTAAAAGGCGATAAAGTAATATGGACAGTAGTTTTTCTGCTTTCCGTAGTTTCCGTTTTAGTGGTGTATAGCTCAGTGGTAGCGCTGGCTTACAGATACAGAGATGGAAATACCGCTTATTATTTATTTAAACACATCACCATTGTTGTACTTGGTTTTTTATTGATGTACGTAACGCATAAAGTAAAATATACCTATTATTCAAGGCTTTAGCAGATTGCTTTATATGTGGCAGCACCTTTATTGTTGTTTACTTTATTAAAAGGAATAAGTGCCGGAGAAGCCAGTCGTTGGTTAGAAATACCCGGAACTGGATTGACTTTTCAAACTTCGGATTTTGCCAAACTCGCACTCATAATTTACGTAGCGCGAATGTTGTCGCTAAAGCAAGAACAAATCAAAGATTTTAAATCTGCGTTTTTGCCAATCGTAGTTCCTATTGCTATTATTTGTGCACTCATTTTACCTGCCAATTTTTCAACAGCAGCAGTGCTTTTTGTAACCTGTCTCTTCTTACTGTTTATTGGTCGAGTAAGTATAAAATATATTTTAATGTTGGTCGGAATGGGATGTGTCAGCATCGCTTTATTTGTGGCGTTGGTTTTTGCTTTTCCTCATATTAGCAATCGGGTGGAAACGTGGAAATCTCGTATCGAAAATTTTAAAAGCAATGACAGTCAAAATAATTACCAAGCAGATCAAGCAAAAATTGCGATTGCAACGGGAGGCTTTTTTGGAAAAGGTCCAGGAAACAGCACGCAAAAAAACTTTTTACCACAAGCATCTTCCGATTTTATTTATGCCATTTTAATTGAAGAATATGGAACAATGGCAGCTATAATAATTGTTTTTTTATACATCGTTTTACTTTTTCGAGCTGTTAGAATTGTTACGAAAAGCCCGAAAACATTCGGCAGTTTGCTTGCCATCGGATTGTGTTTCAGTTTGGTTTTTCAAGCAATGATAAATATGGCAGTTGCCGTAAATTTATTTCCAGTAACAGGACAACCATTGCCACTCATCAGTATGGGCGGGACTTCTATATGGTTTACAAGTATTGCAATAGGTATTATTTTAAGTGTGAGTCGTGAAGTAGAAAATGAACAGGAAGGAGGTACGCTTGAAATCGCTTAAAGTAATTATCAGTGGTGGCGGTACCGGAGGACATATTTTTCCGGCAATTGCAATTGCCAATGCGTTGAAAAAAATAAATGCAGCAACCGATATTTTATTTGTAGGTGCTGAAGGAAAAATGGAAATGGAAAAAGTTCCGGCTGCTGGATATAAAATTATAGGATTAAAAATAAGTGGATTTCAACGAAAATTAACCTTGGCAAATTTATCATTTCCTATAAAAGTGATGCGCAGTTTATGGAAAGCAAAATCTATTTTAAAAACATTTCAACCTGATGTGGTTGTTGGTGTGGGAGGTTATGCAAGCGCAGCCGTTTTGCGAGTAGCTATCAATAAAAAGATTCCAACTTTGATACAAGAACAAAATTCATATCCGGGAATTACAAATAAAATTCTTTCGAAAGGTGTTCAAAAAATTTGCGTTGCTTATTCTGGAATGGAAAAATATTTTCCGAAAGAAAAAATTATTCTTACCGGAAATCCTGTGCGTCAGGATATTTTAAATCTGGAAGGAAAACGACAAAGAGGTTTGGAGCAATTTGGTTTATCGGGCGATAAAAAAATTGTACTTGTTATTGGCGGAAGTTTGGGCGCGAGAACTATCAACGAAAGTATAATAGCTTGTTTACCACAATTAGTCGATAAAAATATTCAGCTTGTTTGGCAAACCGGAAAATTATTTTTTCCAACAGCCGAAAACGAAAGTAAAAAATACGAAGGCATCAAAGCGTACGATTTTATTACTAAAATGGATTATGCTTATTCTGTTGCAGATGTAGTTGTATCAAGAGCTG
>DATLTG010000352.1:0-3479 GCA_035533735.1 Bacteroidia bacterium | reverse complement strand
AACCTTAAAATACATTGAAGAAAAAAGACCGGACGGTTTACATTACCTCAATTCATTATCTATCATTCGAAAATTAGAGCGCGTTGGCGACCAAACAAAAAATATTGTTGAAGAAATTATTTTTTACATCGAAGCCAAAGTATTGAAACATCCTGATAAAAGAGAGGAACTCTAATTTTTTGTACACCTCAATTTTGTTGAACAATCTTTTCAATTTCATTTGCAAAATGAAGATGTTCCAATTGATGTATTTTTTCTGATAAAGTTTCAGGAGTTTCATTTTCAGCGACAGTACAAGTTGTATGAAAAATTATTTTTCCTTCATCATATTTTTCGTTAACAAAATGAATGGTGATGCCGCTTACTTTTTCATTCGCATCAATAACTGCTTTGTGTACACGCATTCCATACATTCCTTGTCCGCCAAATTTTGGTAAAAGTGCCGGATGTATATTTAAAATTTTATTCGGAAATTTTTTAATCAAATACGCAGGAATCATCCACAAAAAACCGGCAAGAACAATCCAATCAATTTTTTTTTCATCCAATAATTGATTTATTTTTTCGGTTTCAAAAAAATATTTTTTGTCAATTACAAAGGTTTCTACATTTTTGTTTTCAGCACGTATCAACACATTTGCATCCGATTTATTCGAAACAACTAAAGCAATTTCAATTTGAGAATTGCCTCGAAAATAATCCATTATTTTTTCTGCATTTGTACCGTTTCCGGAAGCAAAAAGAGCGATGCGTTTCATAGAAAATTAAAAAATATTTTTCAATGTGTAAAATGAATATTTGTGTTTACTGGTGTCGAAATAGTAATCGGAAATGTTTTTTTATAGAAAATTTTTCCGGCTTTAATAGTACCTTTTAAAGTAATAATAGCATTGCTTCCGCCAAAAACAGGCAAAAAAGAAAATATATCTTTCAAGGAAATTTTTGAAAAATTTGTTTTTACTTTAACGATTTCTGTTTCTTCAGCATTTGCAGGAATTTTCACTTTTTCGGTGAGATGTGCTGTTCCTAAAAATGTTCCATTTAATTGTACATCCACATCCGCATTGTAAACAGTAAACGCAGTTGCATTTGGGTTTTTTATTCGCACACTAATTTCAGTAGAAATGCCATCTTTATTCATTTCCAGAATATTTACACTGTCCACTCCAGTAAAGGTTATTGGCTGAAAATTGGCACAAGAAGAAAGAAAAAATAAGCTCAGTAAAAAAATAGGAATGAAAAAAATATTTTTTTTGAGCATTAATTTTTGCCTCCTAATTCCATGTAATATTTATAAAACAGCGGAATGGTTTCAATGCCTTTCAAATAATTAAAAATTCCGAAATGTTCATTGGGCGAATGAATAGCATCTGAATCTAATCCAAATCCCAACAAAACAGAATCGAGTCCTAACTCGGATTTAAAAAGTGCTACAATCGGAACACTTCCGCCACTGCGAACAGGAATTGGCTTTTTTCCAAATGTTTTCTCCATTGCTTTTTCGGCAGCTTTGTAAGCAATTGAATTGGTTGGAGTTACAATTGCATCTCCGCCATGATGCGCCCTAACTTTAACTCGTACAGATTTAGGAGCTATTTTTTTAAAATGATCGGTAAATAATTTGGTAATTTTTTCAGGAGTTTGATGTGGAACCAAACGCATCGAAATTTTTGCATAGGCTTTGGAAGCAATTACTGTTTTTGCACCTTCTCCAGTATAACCGCCCCAAATTCCGTTTACGTCTAAAGTAGGACGAATAGAAGTTCGTTCGTTAGTTGAAAAATCTTTTTCACCTTGCACATCTGCAATCCCAATTGATTTTTTAAACGCTTCTAAATCAAATGGCACTTTTGCCATTTCTGCGCGTTCTTCTGCACTTACTATATCCACATCATCATAAAAATTAGGAATGGTAATCTGTTCGTTTTCGTCTTTTAAAGATGCTATCATTTCACATAAAACATTTATTGGATTAGCAACTGCGCCTCCATATAAACCAGAATGTAAATCACGATTTGGGCTTTCCACTTCCACTTCTACATAACTTAACCCGCGCAAACCAACCGTAATGGAAGGAATATCATTAGCAATAATTCCGGTATCTGAAATTAAAATTACGGTTGCTTTTAATTTTTCTTTGTTTTGTTTTACAAACGTAGCAAGGTTTTCAGAGCCAACTTCTTCTTCTCCTTCAATCATAAATTTTACATTGCAAGGAAGCGATTTTGTTTGCATCATCAATTCAAAAGCTTTGATGTGCATATACATTTGTCCTTTGTCATCGCAAGCTCCGCGTGCATAAATTTTTTCATCTTTTATCACCGGTTCAAAAGGTGGCGAAGTCCATAAATCAATCAGATCAGCAGGTTGCACATCGTAATGACCGTAAACTAAAACAGTAGGTAATTTTTCGGAAATTATTTTTTCTCCATAAACAATCGGATAACCGGCAGTTTTACAAATTTCAACCTTATCAGCTCCAGCAGCAATTAATTTATCTTTCACTGCATCTGCCGTTTTTAAAACATCATTTTTATATTTCGGATCAGCACTTACTGAAGGAATTTTAAGTAAATCAACCAATTCTTGAATAAATCTGTCTTTGTGCGTTTTAATGTATGCGGTTATTTCTTCCATAAAAAATTATTTTTTAATAGTTACTCCCCAATTTTGGGTAATTCAATTTGATCTCGCACTAAAAAGGCTGCCGGAAAGATATCTGCGATTTGCTGTAAAAAATTAAATGCTTCTAAGCGTGTTCTGAAATCGCCTACCCGAATTTTAAAATAAGGTTGTTCGTAAATTAAATAAGAAGTATAATTCGGAAATTTGCTGATAAATTTTGCTTTCGTATCCAACGCTTTGGCTTTATCTATTCCAAAATGTATTTGAATGCGATATCCTGAAAAAGCACCTTTTGTTTTTTCATTAATCGCACGTTGCTTTTGAATCAAAACATCAATTCGCGGATCTTTTATGACGATAGATTCATTGGTATCTGCAACAATTGTTAGCCTTTGAAGACTGTCTTTTTTGATAGTTTGCGCTTTTGCAAAATTGCCGAAAAACAGAAAAATAATAATTGTAAAAAGTATTTGTTGCTTCCGCATAAAAATAAGATTTGACACAAAAGTAAAAAATATTCCGGCAGGTTTGTTTTTCCGCTAATTTATCCGCTCAATTTTTATAGTTTTGTGTGAGGATAGGCAAATTTTATGAGCACTACTATTTTAGAAATTTCAAAAACTATTTCTGCAAAATTATCCGGCAACGGAAATTCTACAGCCGTTATCAAACATTTATTGATTGACAGCCGAAAAATTATTAATGCCGAAAATTCACTTTTTTTTTCGATAAAAGGGGAACGACATAACGGACATCAATTTATTGCTGAATTATTCGAAAAAGGAATTCGGAATTTTGTAGTAAGTGAGCCTGTTAATAACGAAAATAAATTTCAAGATGCCACTTTTTTAACT
>DATLTG010000351.1:0-3894 GCA_035533735.1 Bacteroidia bacterium | reverse complement strand
AAAGCTTCGTGATTTCAGCAATGTCAAGCTGAACAAAAGAGGAATTACGTTTACTATTTGTGTTTTAATCTCCACTTTATTTTGGTTTATCATTGTGTTTTCTAAAAAATACAATGATACCGTTAGTTTTCCTGTGCGATACGTTAATCTACCAAGCAACAAAATGCTTTCAAATGTGCTTGCTGAAAATATAAATGTGCAAATTTATGCCAGCGGTTTTAGCATTCTTGGTTACAAATTAAATCCTGAAATTGAACCTTTAACCATTGATGTAAACGATATTAAACCAGATAAAAAAGTTGATTTTTATTACCTAACGCCCAATTCGGAAATTGATAAATTATCAGCTCAATTGAGTTCTGAAATTAAAATTATAAGCGTCATTCCAGACACGCTTTACTTTGATTTTAGTCCTATTGAAAGTAAAACCGTTCCGGTAAAATTAAATTCCGATTTGCATTTCGATAGCCAGTTTCAGCTTTCTGATAGTATTAAAATTTCTCCTTCCGAAATTACTGTTTCAGGTGCGCGATCACTTTTGCAAAATATTACTTCCATTGAAACTGAAAAACTTTCGCTGAAAAATATTCATAAAACAACTACGTTGGAGGTGACATTATTGGTAAATAGTTCGATGGAAAAACTAACTTTATCTACTTCTAAAATTTCAGTTACCATTCCAGTTGAAAAATATACCGAAGAATCGTTTGAGATTCCCATTCAAGTAATTAATATGCCGAATAATGTAAGCATGAAAATTTTTCCGAATAAAACTACCGTTACATTTTTAGTGGATATGGGCGATTATCAATCCATAACTTCCGATCAATTTGTTGCTGTTGTTGATTATCAGGATATCGCTAAAGGCGCTGATAAATTGCAAGTAGTTATGGAAAAATCGCCTGACAAAATAAAATCCTTGCAAATAGTTCCCGATAAAGTAGAATACATAATCAGTAAATAAATGTTGAAAATAGGAATTACTGGAGGTATTGGAAGCGGAAAATCTACCGTCAGCAAAATTTTTTCGCAGTTGGGTATTCCTGTTTTTTATTCGGATAAAGAAGCGCGTGATTTATTGTATTCTGATAAATCTGTTATTACTGCCATTGAGAATATTTTCGGAAAAAATATTTTTGATTCATACGGATTAATTGATCGAAAAAAAATAGCTGAAATTGTTTTTAAAGATGCAAAAAAATTGGCGCAATTAAATGCTATTATTCATCCTGCTGTTGCCGAAAAATTTGAAAAATGGGGTGCTGAAAAAAAGGACGTTCCTTATATTTTAAAAGAAGCCGCCATTTTATTTGAAAGTGGCAGCCACAAAGGGTTAGATAAAATAATTACAGTAACTGCTCCGCCAGAATTACGCATCCAACGTGTTATAAAACGCGATAACATTTCGCGCGAAATGGTAGAAGATAGAATTCAAAAACAATGGACAGATGAAGCTAAAATCAACTTATCTGATTTTGTTATTGTGAACGATGAAACGAAAATGATACTTCCGCAAATCCTTGAAATTCATAAACAATTAACAGCAATCGCATGAAAATTCTTTCCGCTAAACAGCTTCGTGAAGCAGATGAATTTACCATTTTAAATAATTCCATTACTTCCGTTGATTTAATGGAACGCGCTGCAAATGCTTGTGTTGATTGGATTTTAACTCATATAGAAAAAAATAATTCTATAAAAATAATTTGCGGTTGGGGAAATAATGGAGGAGATGGTTTAGCAATTGCGCGCTTACTTTCTGAAAAAAATATTTCGGTAGAAGTTTTTAGTTTACAGCATTCCGGAAAATATGCTGATAATTTTATTGCTAATAAAAAGCGCCTTTCCGAAAAAAATATTTCAATTCATGAAATTGCCAATGCATCGGAAATTAATTTTTTAAAAAACGATTTTGTTATTGATGCCATTTTCGGAATTGGCTTAAATAGAAACATAGAAGGAATTGCCAAAGATGTTATCGAAAAAATAAATAGAAGTCCTGTAACTGTTATTTCTATTGATATTCCTTCGGGTTTAATGTCAGAAGGAAATCAGGATTTGATGAAAAGTGCAATTGTAAATGCAGATTATACGCTCACATTTCAAACACCAAAATTATCGTTTCTTTTTCCAAGTTCCGGAAAATTTGTAGTCCGTTTTTTTATATTGGATATTGGTTTATCAAAACGTTTTATAAACGATATTTCTGTTTCCGAATTTTTTGTAACACAAGATTTTATTCAAAATAGTTTTATTCCAAGAAATAAATTTTCTAACAAAGGTAATTACGGACATGTTTTAATACTTGCCGGAAGTTATGGAAAAATAGGTGCTGCAGTGCTTTCAGTCAAAGCTTGTTTGCGTTCAGGAGCTGGATTAGTTACCGTTCATATTCCGAAATGCGGATATGAAATTATGCAAACTTCCATTCCTGAAGCGATGGTTGAAGCGGATAATTCTGATGAATTTATTACCGAAATAAATTCGCTTGAAAAATATTCAACTATTGCGGTTGGACCGGGAATTGGCAATGAAAAGCAAACGCAAAACACGTTGAAATTATTAATTCAAAATACCAAAACACCTATGGTTATTGATGCGGATGCGCTGAATATTTTATCGGAAAATAAAACCTGGTTGGCATTTATTCCGCCCAACAGTATTTTTACTCCGCACATTAAAGAGTTTGAGCGTTTAGCTGGAAAAGTTTCTACTGATTTTGATCGCTATCAATTGCAAAAAGAATTTGCCATTAAAAATCGTGTCTTTCTTGTATTAAAAGGAGCTCACACTGCAATTGCTTGTCCGGATGGCGAAGTATATTTTAATTCAACTGGAAATCCCGGAATGGCGAAAGCCGGAAATGGAGATGCGCTTACCGGAATAATTACCGCTTTATTGGCGCAAGGTTACGAACCGAAAAAAGCAGCAGTTATGGGCGTTTATTTACACGGTTTTGCGGGAGATTTAGCAGCCGAAAAACACAGCGAAGAAGCGATGTTGGCTTCTGATTTAATTGATTGTTTGGGAATGGCTTTTCAAAAAATAGTTTAGCTCAGGGAAATATTGTTTCTGGCTCAATATCTTTATTTTTTGAGCTATATTTTTATTTTAAATGAGCTACAAAAATAATTTTTCAATCGTTTTTTCAATAAAAAACATCTACAGTAAGTAAATAATTTCGTTTCGGTTTTGTATATTTGGAGATGCGATTTCGCTTCATTATTTCATCAACTGTTTTTTTTCTTGCACTGCATTCCTTTGTAGTTGCACAAAATTTTGGCTGTTATGATACGCCAACTAATAATAATAGGTATGTAGATTATATTCGTACTTCGGATGACTTTCGCAACGAACCCAGTTTTGATGGATTTAGTATTGATACACATAAAAATGGATTTTGTGAGGAATACTACAAAACACGACCATGGTATCCAAAGCAACCAAAAATGTATGGTGTAGTTTTAAATGGTAAGAAACAAGGTAAATGGGTGCTATATATAAAAGACAGTTTAAAGTGTATTGGAAATTATGCCAATGGTTTGAAGGAAGGCATTTGGAGATATGGTTTTTTTAAAAGTAATGGAGATACAGAAATATTTTGGAGTGGGACATTTATGCACGATACTCTAAATGGAATCGTAAAAAAGTACAATATTTCCAGTAAGGGTAAGGTCTCAATAGAGGAAAAAATAAATTATTTAAATGGCTTAAAGAACGGTATGGATATAAAATTCTTTAGTGATGGAAGAGTTGAAAAGTTAATGAATTATATAAACGGCAAAAAAAATGGAAATGAAATTGAATATTCCGAAAACAGTATAAAACCATCAGAAAATTATGTTGACAGCAATAATTACAGAGTAATAGCGGTACATTATTATTTTAATGACA
>DATLTG010000350.1:0-4408 GCA_035533735.1 Bacteroidia bacterium | reverse complement strand
TAGCAATTTTAAAAACATATTTTTTTGAAACCGATAAATCTGCTTCGGAATTATAATCGCACAAAGAAAATCCGATGGAAGGAATGTGTTCAATAGCACCTTCTACAGCGGCTGACATGGTACCGGAATAAATGACATTTATAGAGATATTGGAGCCGTGATTAATTCCCGAAACACATAAATCCGGTTTACGATGCAAAATTTTATTAACGGCTACTTTCACACAATCCACTGGCGTTCCGGTGCAACTGTATTCTTGTAAAACATCGTGAAAATTTGTTTTTTCAATACGCAAAGTAGCATTAATGGTAATTGCATGTCCCATTCCTGACTGAGATTTATCAGGAGCTACAATGATAACATCACCCAATTTTTTCATTTCAGAAACCAAGGCTTTTATGCCATTTGCCGAAATGCCATCGTCATTTGTTACTAAAATAAGTGGGCGATTTTTGTCTTTTTTTTCCAATTTCAAATTTGATTATTCTCTCAAATCCACTACATCTGCGCCAGGATGATCTTTTGGATTATAAGTAAACGTAGTATCATCAACAGGCACATTGGGAATAAAATTTTTGATAGTATAAGTAACTGTTGATGCGTCTTTCATCATCACCACAAATTCTGTTATTTGATTTTTAGCTTTATCAATCATTAATTTAACAGTGTGATATTTTTTTTTAGCCGGATTTAACGGAAACAAATCTATTGTTTCAATAGTTTGCGTACCTTTTTTTGTTTCGCTTTGAAAAGCATATTTGAATCCTTTTTCATAAATAGTAAAAATAGTAGTAGGATTTATAGCGTCATCAGAAGTGTTATCTACATTGTTTATTTGAACCTCATTGGCATCTTTTAAATAAGTCCAAACTACTTTTCCGTCCGAAATAATATCTTGCCCTTTGATACTCAATTTATATTTATCTCCTTTTACTTCCAACGTTCCGCTTTGTGTATCGCTTGTTTTTTTTGCCGGATTGGCAATGGTAATTGTAAAATCAGCTTTGATAGAAGTGTACGATTTTGTTTTTACGCTTAGTTTGTCTAAAATATCTTTTGCTTTTTTATCAACCGGAACATCTTGAGCACTTAAATTTAGTGTGGATATTGTAGCAATTGCGATACAAACGGTATAAATTATTTTTTTTGAATTCATAAAAATTATTTTTTGAATGATGTAAAATTAACGAATAAATCAGAACTAATTTGAATTTCCGTTTTTGAGATTAGTCAATAATTGTTCCAAACTCATTGAATCTTTTATTAATACTTCTCGCGCCTTAGAGCCTTCAAACGGACCAATAATTTTTGCTGTTTCTAATTGATCAATAATTCTGCCAGCTCGGTTATAACCTAATTTTAATCTGCGTTGTAAAAGCGATGCAGAACCCTGTTGATGCTGAACAATAATGCGAGCCGCTTCTTCAAAAAGCACATCTGTATCGTCTGCAGAAAAATTAGATGAACTTCCACTTTCATTTTCATCAACATATTCAGGCAATAAAAAGGCTTCTGGATAGCTGCGCTGCGAGCCAATAAAATCACAAATTTTTTCAACTTCGGGCGTATCAACAAAAGCACATTGCAAACGAATTAAATCATTGCCAGTTGAAAGCAACATATCTCCGCGACCGATTAATTGGTCAGCTCCACCTGAATCTAAAATGGTACGCGAATCAATTTTTGAAGTTACACGAAAAGCAATTCGTGCGGGAAAATTCGCTTTTATCGTTCCAGTAATAATATTTACAGATGGACGTTGCGTAGCAATAATTAAATGAATTCCGATTGCTCTTGCCAATTGAGCCAAACGTGCAATCGGCATTTCCACTTCTTTTCCGGCAGTCATAATTAAATCGGCAAACTCATCTACAACCAAAATAATATAAGGCAAAAATTTATGTCCATTATTGGGATTTAATTTTCGAGCAATAAACTTGGTGTTGTACTCTTTAATGTTTCGTACTTGTGCGTTTTTCAATAAATCATAACGATTGTCCATCTCAATACACAAAGAGTTGAGCGTATGAATTACTTTTTTTGTATCGGTAATAATGGCTTCTTCCGAATTAGGCAATTTGGCTAAAAAATGACGCTCAATTTTATTGAACAAAGTCAGCTCCACTTTTTTAGGATCAACCAATACAAATTTAATTTGCGAAGGATGTTTTTTATATAATAACGAAACCAAAATAGCATTCAATCCAACTGACTTACCTTGTCCGGTTGCACCTGCCATCAACAAATGCGGCATTTTTGCCAAATCAGTTATAAAGGTTTCGTTCGAAATAGTTTTACCAAGCGCAATCGGTAAATCCATTGTTGTATTTTGAAATTTTTCAGAAGCAATCATCGAACGCATCGCCACTGTTTCCGGATTTTGATTCGGAACTTCAATACCAATTGTTCCTCTGCCAGGAATGGGTGCTATAATACGAATGCCCAATGCTGAAAGGCTTAACGCGATGTCATCTTCTAAATTTTTTATTTTAGAAATACGAACTCCGGCAGCCGGAATAATTTCATACAATGTAACTGTTGGACCAATTGTCGCTTTTATTTTTTCGATTTCAATGCTGTAATTACGAAGCGTTTCAACAATTTTATTTTTGTTTGCAGTTAGTTCTTCTGTATTTACATTTATTTCTTTATTGCCGTAATTTTCCAATAAATCAATTGGAGGCGGTTGGTAAGACGAAAGTTCTAAAGTTGGATCGTATTCTCCGAAAGGCAAATCGTTTTCCGATTTTTCATCTTCCGCTGAAATCTTTTCGGCTGGTGTTTCTTCAATAGAAAATTGAACCGAATTATCATCAATTATTTGTTCGTTTTTTTTTTCTTCCGTTTCCGTTTCGTCTTCTATGTCATTATCAGAGGAAGTTTCTTCCGTTAAATCAAAAGAAACAATTTTGTCTTCACGAACGACATTAACCACTTCTTCCGTTTCTTGTTCATTTGCTGGTTCAGGAATAATTTCTTTTTCATCCGTTTCTTTTTTATTCGATTTAAACCAATCAAATGAAATATTGAATGCCATTACCAAAAATCCAAGAAATGAGAATAAAATTAAAAAAACGTTACCGGCTTTTCCAATAGTTTGATTCAGCCATAAATTAATATTATAACCCATTCCGCCTCCTGGCGAAAAATTATTTTGAAAAACCAAACCGAGTGTTGCTGAAATCCAAATCAACAGAAAAAAAGAAATTTTAAGTGAACGCGCTAAAGGCAATAAAGTAATATTGAAAAGAATTTTTATGCCGATAATGAAAAATAAAAACACAAAAATAAATGCCGCAATTCCGAACCACTGATGTACAAATTGAAAGGAAATTACGGCTCCAATTTTTCCCAACCAATTGCTCACTTTCATCGCAGACCAAGGTCCGAGCACTTTATCTTGATCTATTTGCCAAGTAAATAAATAGGAAACAAGTGCGATAAAAAGATAGACCGAAAAAAGTAAAAACAGCAAACCGCAAATTTTACGGAAACGAGAATCTGCAAAGGGATTTTTATCGGATTTGAAAATGTTGGTCAAAAAGTTTTTCTTGTCCACACGTTTTTCTTCAACGATAGATTCTCCTTTTTTAGCTTTTTTTAAAGTATTTGATTTGCGTTCAGCCATTTTTGTATTTACAAAAACTCAAAAGTAGCAAATAAGGCTGCTTACTTCATTCAGAAACAATAATGTTATGCACGTTTGATTGTGGAAAAAGAAAAAGAAAAAGAAAAACCTACTATTGAACGACTGAAGATTTAAAAATCTCTAAAAATTGATTTATACAAATCATTTTTTAGATTACAACGTATCCGCTTAACAACTGGGTAAGTTATATTTAAACCGCCAGTAAATGAAACCGAACTTCTACTTAAATTTTTATTGATAGAATCTTGCGCATTCGCAGATAAGACAATAAAAACAAAACTAAATAAGCAAATAATTCTTTTCATTTTTTATTAAAATTATAGGTCAGTAAAATACCAGCTCTAATACTATTAAAAGGTTTTAGTTCACCAAAAAGCATATTCCGTTGCTCATCAACCGGAATAATATGCAATAATGGAAATGCAATAAATGGTGTTAGAATAAACTTCCGTTTGATTGAAAAAGTAAGACCTGTTCGATAAAATAAATAGGAATTCCAGTTGTTTTGATATGGTAGGTCTGAACGTGGAACACCTCCTGGGTTACGATAAATGGAATGCATCCTGGCATCTTCAAGTAAATCTATTTCATTATACCAAATATGCCGTCCTACTTTTTTATTGAAATTTAAACCGGCAAATAATTCACCGGCATTAATTTGGATAGATTCATTAATCCCATTTTTTTTCATTGGCTGCCCCAGATTTCGCCATACTACGTATGTATATATGATATATCCACCTCCGATAAGGAGATTAA
>DATLTG010000349.1:0-5217 GCA_035533735.1 Bacteroidia bacterium | reverse complement strand
TGTTATATATTTTTGCGCTGCTTTGTAAATATCATCAACAGTTAAAGCATTTAAGTTTTTTAAATAATTCACATAATAGTCTTTGGGCAATTTATATTTTTCAATGTTAATGGCGTAATTGGCTACTGTTTGCGGATTCTCCAATCCGATAGCAAAAACACCTGTCATATAATTTTTAACACTTTGCAATTCATCATTCGTAACCTTTTCATCACGCAATTTTTTCATTTCAACTAAAATTTGTGTGATAGCGCTATCTGTAACTGCATTTCTAACTTTCGCAAAAGCAGTGAAAGAGCCTACTAACTGGTCGTTTTTCAAACTCGAATAAGCACCATAAGTAAAAGCATGTTTTTCGCGCAAGTCTAAAAATAATCTGCCGGAAGCACTTCCGCCCAAAATAGTATTCATTACTTTAGCTGACAATGCATCGGAATCATTGGGTTGTAGATGAATTGGATACGTTACATCAACAACAGATTGCACGGCACCCAATTTATTTACCACAAAAACTCGATTCGAATCGGGCGCTTTTGGAACCGAATAATTCACAACCGGAACTTCTGCTTTTTGCCATTGTGAAAAATATTTATCAGTTAATTTTTTGGCTTCTTTTAATTTAATATCACCAACAATAGCGAGGTAAGCCACATTCGGATGAAAATACGTTTTGTAATAATTTTCGCATTGCTGCAAAGTAATACTATCAATACTTTGTTTACTTTCTATTTCTCCGTAAGGATGATTTTTTCCGTAATCAATTACATCACGAATACTCGAAGCCAACTCGTCAGGATTATCCGCTCTGTTAGCAATTTGAGAAAGCATTTTCTTTTTTATTTTATCTAATTCTGTTTGCGTGAATTTGGCGTTCAGCAATTCATCCGACATAATTTGCAGTAATTTTTCGCTGTATTGTTTTAAACATTCTCCGTACATTCCTTCGGCAGAAGTAGAAAAAGTAGCGCCCATAAAATCAACTTCACTATTCAATTCATCTTTACTTAATTTTTGTGTTCCTGTACTTAATAATTCTCCCGTTGCACTTACATAACCTTTGCTATCGCCTTCTAAAACAGGATTTACATCTAATTGTAATGAAAAAGAAACTCTTGGGATTTTATGATTTTCAACCACAAAAACTTTTAATCCATTTGGTAATGTAAACGATTCAATATTTCCTATTTCAATTTTTGGAGCAGCTTCGGCAACTGGGCGAATGCTTCTATCTAATTTTTGTGCACGACAAAAATTTATTGAAACCATCACTACTAAAACCGAAATAATTTTTTTCATAAACCTAAAACCCATTATTTTATTTGTGATTTTGGAAGATAATAAAGCACCACACTGTTTTGTTTTGTCAAATATTTTTTTGCTGCATTCTGAATATCTTCGCGACTCACATCCATATATCTTTTAATTTCTGTATTTATTAAATCAGTATTGCCAAAATAAACATGATAATTAGCTAAACTTTCTGCAATTCCGGCATTTGTTGCATCTTTATTTACAAATTCATTTTCAATTTGATTGCGCACTTTTTCTAATTGCTCGTTTGTAATTCCATTTACTTTTACCGAATCAAACTGCGCATCCATTGCATTTTCCAAATCTTTTGGTTGAACGCCCATACTTACAATGCCGAACATAATAGCCAAACCGGGAGCTTCCGTTGAAAGAGAAAATGCACCTGCAAAAACAGCTTTCTGTTCCTTATCCACCACATTTTTTAATAATAACGAGCTTTTGCCTTCCGACAAAAGTGTGGTCAGCATTTTAACCGCATAAAAATCTTTTGTTCCTTCGGCAGGAATATGATAGGCTTCAATAACTGCAGGAAGTTGAATATTATCATAAATGGTATCCGTTACTTCTTTAGTTTGAGGAGGTTCTACAACAGTAGGACGAGGAATTGGTCGCGTACCTTTTGGAATATCAGTAAAATATTTTGCCACGAATTTTTTAGCTTCATCTATGTCAATATCACCCGAAATAGAAAGTGTAGCATTTTGCGGAACATAAAATGTTTTGTAAAAATCTCTGAATTCTTGAAGAGTGGCTTTGTTGATGTATGCATCCGAACCTGTTGGCGTCCAGCGATAAGGATATACTTTATACGCATGAGCAAAAACTTCATTTATTACACTTCCGTAAGGTGTATTTTCATTGCGTTCTTTCAATTCTTCTTTCACCACTTTGCGTTGAGTTTCCACTCCTTCCGAATCAATTTTAGCATGCATCAAACGTTCCGATTCTAACCACAAACCTAATTCGAGTTGATTAGATGGAAGTATTTCATAAAAAAAAGTACGATCAAAAGTGGTATTGGCATTTAGTTCGCCTCCGGCATTTTGAACAATTTTCATATACTCTCCGCGCTTAATATTATCCGAACCTTCAAACATTAAATGCTCAAAAAAGTGAGCAAAACCAGTTCGTGTAGAATCTTCATTTTTAGATCCAACATGATATAACATAGTAACAGCCACAATTGGAGTTGATACATCTTTGTGTAAAATTACGTGCAATCCGTTAGGCAAATCGTATTCCGAAAAATTAATTTTCGGAACTTGTGAAAAAGCTGTAAATGCTATAAATAGTAGTACGAAAGAAAAAAAACAACTTTGTTTATGCCTCATATTCTAATTTGATGTTGCAAACAAAAGTATAAAAAGAATGGAAGTAAATGCAATAGAAAAATTAATTACTAATTGATATTGGTATCAAGTATTTAGTATTTAGTATTCAGTATTTAGTAAAAAGACATTAGATTAAAAAAAATTGTCATTATTAACTTGATTCAGAATCTGTGTACTGCAAATAATAGCAAATTGAAAATAATTCCGACAATTAATTTGCGTTCTCCATCCATTAGTATATATTTGTTATTACTATTCCAACAAAAAATAATTATTGCAAGATAAAGGCAATGAAAAAAGTAAAATTAATACTATTTCTATCTGTTTTGAGCAACCTTTTGGTTGCCCAAAATAATATTAAATTTAATAAAGAATATCGCACCTATACCGCAAAACACAGAAAACAGATAAAAAAAACAGCAAAAGGAGGTAAATTATGAGTAAGATAATCAATATTGTTAAGCCTATTCAGTCCCAACAACACGATGCTAATGGGAGTATATTAATACACCTAATAGTAGGAGATGTTATTAAACTGAAACAGGACGGAATTTATATTACAAGAAAAATTAATCTCTGTGAAGGATATAATTTACAATCAACCTTTGACGGTATTAAAAAAGAAAACGATTATAAAGATTAGTCTATATGTTGTCTAATATCTATAATCTGAATTGAATGAAAAGTATTTCCATCAAATGTAGTTTGCTTCTTCTCGTTATTATTTTGTTGAGTACAAACAAAATTCCATTTATTTTGATTGTACAAATCATCATTAGGGGTATTATTTTCAAAATATCCAACTACTTTAGTACTGTTTTTAAATGTTATGGTGGTTCTATTGGAGATATAAGTAATCTCCATAGCAAATTTAGAAACCTCTTCTTTTGTCATAATATCTATATTTTAAATTTCAAATGTACGGAATAGCTTTAAAAAGTTAATCGAATTAATTTTTATTTTTTTTCTTTCTTATTAAAATCACGGATAATTAATTGAAACCTAAAAAGTATATAACAAATGCCAATGAAAACAAGCAAGGAAAACCAAGATGTTATCTGCACTCCCCAGAACAATAATGATGACCAATTTCCTGAGAGGGAGTTATATATCAAAAAAATTGGCGCAATTAAACCCGTTGTTAAAATGATAAAAATAATAAACGCATTATGTACTTTATTTTGGGTAAATAGTTCCTTGTTCCTTTTAATTAACTTCCATATTTTAAAAGGCAACCTAATAACGAACCACATTGTAGAAATAAATGCAATTACATCATATATTTTCATCTTCTCGATGTTCTTTATATATCTAAGTAGTTCCATTATTCCGTTTTTATTTTTTCGCATCAAAGATATAAATTGAAAAATACCGTTGTATATAGAAATTACTACATTTGTAATTCTTAAATTATAAAAACGAAACAGACACACATTAACTAACTCAAAATATTGGCGTTAGCTTTCTTGTAACAGGAAACTGCAACATTTCCCTAAATTTCACGAGATAAGTATAAACGTCCACGCACAGCGTGGGCATTATCTTATTTGTGAATAGGTGCGTTGCAGTACCTCTGTTACGATAAGTTAAATGTTCCACGCTGATTTTTTTATATAAACTACCCTTCGGAGCATTCGGTAATAAATCAAAAAAAACGGATGAAATAAAAAAAACAAATTTTCTAAAAGTAGAAGCCGAAAAACTATACGAGTAGGCACAAAATTAAATCTTAAAAAAATGAAAAATATAAAATCAATCACAATAATTTTTTCCATAATTGGATGCCTAATGTTAAGTAGTTGTGCAACGCAAATAGGACAATCAACTTTTCTAAGTAGTGAAACATTAAATTTCGTATATCACACAGGAGCAAAAGGCAATATGCAAGTTATTGGAACAGGAAAAAGTATTGACGATGCCGTGAAAAGCGCACTCCAAAAAGCAGGAAATAATTTCGATGCTCTTATTGATGTAAAAATAGAAATGGTCAATTATTCTTTTATAGTTAGATATAGAGTAACAGGAACTCCCGTTAATACATCTATGATGAAATTGTCTATGAGTAATAATAAACAGTTTGATAATTATTGTTCAACACACAATTACATAAAACCACTTTCGGATTAAAAATAAGTCAAAAAATTTCCACGCAACAAAATTTTATTTAACTTTGTTGCAAGTTCTTTAAAAAAAATGTGGAGGTAAACGGAATCGAACCGTCTGTGCCGATTGTCAAGACCAACACAGCTACCATAACTACCCCCATTAATATTTAAAACACATCTGAATCGGTTAGCGAAACTTATTTTCAGATGTGTTTTTTTATTTACTCTTTTTCACACGAACTGTCGAAACACACTCTGGTTGCGGTTGTTGTGAACACTCTTTCTTTTTCTTATTTCTGTACGCAAGGAATTTAGGATACTTTTTCGGCTTATAATTGACCTCGCATTTCTCATCTGTTACAGCGTTTACAATAGTTTGGTCGAATGCTGTTGCTTTGTCTTTTTTATCTCTGCGATTGTATTTATATGCTGCCTCTGCCAAATAGAACGGAAGATATTTTTTACTCAAT
>DATLTG010000348.1:0-2946 GCA_035533735.1 Bacteroidia bacterium | reverse complement strand
ATTTGCTTTTCGTAAAGCGTCCACTGCTTTAATGCTGCTTTTGCCGGTAGAAATTAAATCTTCTATCACCACAACGGTTTGTCCTTCTTCAATTTCGCCTTCAATTAAATTAGAAAGTCCGTGTGTTTTTGGTTCGGAACGAATGTAAACAAAAGGCAATCCCATTTCTTGTGCTACTAAAACTCCGTGTGCAATTCCTCCGGTTGCAACTCCTGCAATTACATCCGGTTTGCCAAATTCGTTCGCAATCATATTTACAAATTGCTGACGAATATACGTGCGGACTTTTGGATACGACAATGTTTTGCGGTTATCACAATAAATCGGAGACTTTAATCCCGATGCCCAAGTAAAAGGTTTGTTAGGTTGTAATTTAATTGCTTTAATTTGCAGTAAGAAATCAGCAATTTTCAGTTCATACTCTTCGTTCAAAATCATGGCGCAAATGTATAAAGTTTTTACAAACTCAAAATGTATTTATTTTGTTTCAAAAAATAATTTTTCGATAAACAACTTGGATAATTGTAAAATAATTTCTCCAAAATCGAATAAGGAATTGTTAAAAAACATTTCTCAATTTTCAACTACAACAGGTTTAAAAAACTTAGTTGTTGTATTTGAAAATGTCAAAAAATTAGAAATAGCTATTTCTTCCACTTTTAAAATTATAGAAGCAGCTGGAGGTTTGGTAAAAAATAATTCGGGTAATTTATTACTGATTTTCAGAAATGGGAAATGGGATTTGCCTAAAGGAAAATTAGAAGAAAACGAAAAAATTAAAGATGCAGCTTTGCGCGAAGTAAAAGAAGAATGCGGAATTAACAGTTTGAAAATTGTAAAAAATATTGCTATAACTTTTCACTTATATACTTTAAACAGACAATTAGTTTTGAAAAAAACACATTGGTTTACAATGAAATCGGATAAAAAAAATAATTTAAAACCTCAGCGAGAAGAAGGCATTACAAAAGTAAAATGGATGAATAAAGTTGAAATTAAAAAGGCAATGAAAAAAAGTTATCCGTTGATTCAGGATTTGTTGAGTGAACAAAATTAATCTTTTTTATCGCCTACATGAAATTCGTGTTTTTGTTCTCTGGTATGTCTGAACATAACACTTTCAATTCCGCCACTAGGGCTATCAGCAGGCGATTCAATAAAATTTCCGGAAGGTGCAATAAAAAAATACATTGGAATTGTAAAAACATCGTATTTGTCAATTAATGCTTCGTTTTTTCCATTGTATAAAAAAGTCCAATTGTACGATGGATTTTCTTTTAAATATTTTTTCACAGTCGCTTCATCTTTATCGGTAAACACGGTGATAAATTTAATTTTATGTCCATATTTTTTGTTCAACTCTTCCATCACGCTCATTTCTTGGTCAGATGCGGCACTTCCGGCTTCCATAAAACTCAAGTAAATATATTTGCCTTTAAAATCAGATAAGTGCATCACAATTCCTTCTTTATCGGGTAAAGCAAAATCAGGAGCTAAGGAACCACTTTGAATTCTCGAAAATGAATTTAAAATATTTTCAGCAATCGTTTTATCAATTTCAATGGAAGTATTTTCTTTCAAATCTTGCAAAATATAAATAATGTTGGCACGATTAAATCCGTCCGTGTAATACAATTCAGACAAACCTTTCAGCAAAACCAATTCGCGCAAACTATCATTATTCAAGATTGTATCGTTTTTCATCACATTCAGTAAACCTACATAACTATCCGAATCATTGATTTCTGCATACACATTGGCACCTTTTTTAGAGGCTGCAAAAACTTGTAAATATTTCGTAAAATAATGATTAAAAAATGTCATGTATTCATAACTTTCGGGATGAATAGGACGATTATAAATATATTCACGTGTTAATTTTCGCTGACCTTGAAAAGTGTTTTCTTCCAATGATGCAAAGGTATAATCAATATATGCATGAAAATAAACATTGTGAATTGGAGCGTACAATTTTTCCATTTGCTTTTTAAAATTATCCAATGGAACACGCGAAACTTTTTTAACAAAATATTGATAATTTTTTTCCCAAAAATCATTAAAGTGATCATTAAAATCTACCACCAAAGAATTAATATCGGTAGAGTCTTTTATAAAAAGTCCTAAATCAACTTCTTGATCTGCATTTGGATTCACAAAACGGACAGAATCTCGAGCCGGAAAAATAACGTGATAATTACGATCGGGTTCAACATACATATCACCTTTCACATGCCCAATCCTCAAATAGATATATTTAATATGATTGGCATATAAACTTAACTGATAAAAACCACTGTCGTTAACCGTTGTAACAGCCAATTCACGTTCCGTAAACGTTATCATATCCGAATATCCATAAGCACCAATTTTTTTTCCAATGTAATTTTTAGCATAACCGCTAATCGTTACATTATCTTTAAATTCCTTTTGTGCGAGAACATGCATAAAAAAGAAACAAAAAATTAAAAGGGCACTTAATTTTTTCATGAATTTTATTTCAGATTTATGCCTTTCGGAATAAATTTTTTAACATCTCCATCGTAACGAATTATTTCACGAACTATCGTGGAAGTAATGGCAGAAAATTCCGGATTACTGATAAAAAAAACCGTTTCAACTGAGTTATTCATAGCTTTATTCATTTGAGCAATCGACCGTTCAAATTCAAAATCTGCTGCAGTTCGTAAGCCTCGAACGATATACTTTGCATTTTGTTGTTCACAAAAATCAACAGTTAAGCCTTTATATGTTTTGATCTTTATTTTCGGTTCCTTTTTAAAAAGTTGTTCTAAAAAAAGAATTCTTTTTTCGAGCGAAAAAAAATATTTTTTTTCAGCATTTATTCCGATGGCAATAATAAGTTCGTCAAACAAAGGCAAAGCTTTGTAAATAATGGATTCATGACCAATAGTAATTGGATCAAAAGATCCGGGAAAAACGGCTATT
>DATLTG010000347.1:0-9156 GCA_035533735.1 Bacteroidia bacterium | reverse complement strand
ACTGAAATTTGCCAACAAAATGAATCATTTCGCTATGAAATCTAAATTATACCTTGCTGCTATTAAAGCGGCTTTAAAAGAACTATCTCAAATTAAAAATATGCAAGAAACTAAATATGCTCATGCGTAACATGAGTTATATCAGACAAACTTATGTGGATGGTTTCGCCAAAGGATTGCTATCTCCTGGTGCAATGAGCAATTCTCCTGATAGGTTAGATGGTTTTCATTCAGATGGTGCTTGTTGTCGACACGAAAGCGATAAAGGACGGCACAAAACTAATCTTCAACGGTACGGTCAAGATAGAAGAGTTTATGAAAATTGGGCAGATGGTGATTGGAAAATGGCTGACCGTTTAATGTCTTATTTTCGTAAGCACGGATTAAGTGCCGACCATATTGGACCGATTTCGCTCGGGTTTGCCCATAGACCTAAATTTCATCCTCTCACCAAGGAAGAAAATTCTGCAAAAAATAATCGAATGAGTTTTAATGATGTTCAAGTTTTGATCACAGATGAAAAAAATGGGGAAGTTGTTGTTTCGTGGCATTCTGTTTTTATTTGGGATGCGTTAAAAAGGAAAGTAAAAAATGATAAAGATGCTGTGAAATTGAGTGATTTAATGCGAAAAAACATACATTATATCTTGATTGTTTTTTCAATGATTGAGGAAAAGGGATATTCCGATTTTCTTGAACAATTCTTAAATTCCGAATACTCATTTTTCGATTACAGTTTTGAAGGTTTTGACCCGAAAACAGGGTTATATAAATCATTTAAACAGGTTAAACGTACAGGAAAAAATCAACAAAATAATATCAAAAGATATTATCGAGTGGCTTTTGAAAAATTACAGGAGTATAAGCTAATTGAAAATCGTAAAGTGAACAAATGGAAAAGCAACGAAGTCGATGTCGAATTAGAACAATTATTTTCTTTGCTAAAAGCAAATAAAACAAAAGAGGCGAAAACGCAACTTGAAAAAACATTCAAGATGTTAGCTGACCTCGCTGAAAGCAACTGGTGATTTAGATTTTACCTTTGTGAGATTGGAATAAAAAGTATTAAAGTCAATTTCATTCATCATTAGCTTTTCGTAGTCCGATGTTGCTTTGTAATTTACTGTCATTTCAATATCTCCCGAACCTGTTTTTAACTCCGGCAACCCTGCAATTGCCTGTTTAACAGTAATGGGTTTAGGTAAATTAGGGGCAGTGTTGGAAAAAAGAATTTTAGGAGAAACAATTTTTTCTTTTTTAAGAGAACCTACTATTACAACTCTTTTGCGTTTTTGAGGCACTCCAAACTCTTCAGCATTTAAACGAAAAGGTATATTAACGTAATATCCAATTTCTTCAAATGATGTAATAATTTCTTTTATGGCTTCGCCTTTACGCATAGTTAAAATTCCGGGAACATTTTCCATTACAAATATTTCCGGTTTTATTTTATCTACGATTTCGACAAACTCCTTAAAAAGCTGGTTACGCTTATCTTGTGGATTTCTCCAACCTGCGTGTGAAAAGCCTTGACAAGGAGGACCACCCATAACGACACCAACTTTTTTTGTTTTTTTTGCAGAATTAATTATTTTTTTTTTAATCTCAGGCAATGTAACATCACCTAATATTAAATTTTCTCCATTGTCAAAGTGTGAATGATTTAGTTTGTATGTTTCAAAATAATTTTTTTCAATCTCATTTGCAGAAATCAATTTAAAATTTTCCATTAAAAAACCTTCTGACATACCTCCAGCACCTGAAAATAAATCTACAAAAGTTTTATTTTTAAGATGTGGTTTGATTGCTTCAGCGATTGCTCTCGCCAGTAGTGGCGGAACAGCATTACCAATTTGTTTATATTGAGAAGTCTTACTTCCGTGAAAAACAAAACTATCTCTAAAAGATTGAAGTCTTGCACCTTCACGAGTTGAAATTATTCTGTCTTGTGATGGATGTAAATTGCACCCGTTCCCTAATCGGTTGAAATAAGTTGTAATTGTAAAACTTGGCTTATCAAAAACAAGACGTCCGTAATATGTTGTTCTTCCTCCTGAACGTCTTATTTGTTCAAGTCTTTGAGAGGGAATGGAATCAGGTATATTTTGCCAATTTCCTCCTGCGGGAATATGTTTTACCATTTCCCATTCTAACTTACTTAACCCCGGTGCAATATGATTATACAGTTTCTTGCTCATAAATTGGCTCTAATTTTCTTTTAACTTTTGCTCCGGTTAGGTATTCAATTTCAACATTTGTTAATCCATATAGCTTGCAAATAATATAGTCGTTTTGTGTTTCATTATTTGAAAAATCTATAATTTCAAAACTATCTATATCTACAATAGGCAACTCGTCTAATTCATAGTTGTTGATGTGGTTATTACTGCTTGTTATTTTAAACCTCCAATTTAATAAACTGCTATTCAAAATGTAGTGTAATTTCTCGAGGTCTTTTTCATTTCTTGTAGAAACGATATAATTGCAAGAATTGCCAAGAATATCAGTTTTTTCGCTGAGAATAAATTTTAACCTTTTCTGCAAATCAACATTTGAAATTTGTTGGCAAATTAATCTTACTTTATTGAAGTCATTTAATTTGAACTCTTCTGATTTTTTGGACAAAAAATTATCAATTTCAACAAACTCTCCGTTTTTATCTACAACTCCGTTTTCAGAAATCATATTACCTCTTACTAAACGCCAACCTGTATTCTGATTTATAATATTAGATTTAAACAAGGTTAAATCCAATTCACCTCTGCGATTGCGTAAAAATGGAATTTCTTTTATCTTTTTTTGTTCTGAAATTTTAGCAAGAATAGACCAACCTATTTTATCAATCAATGGAATTTCAAGATTTGTTGGAAAAATCTTTTTGATTGTTTCAAATTTGATTTCAAATTTGCTTTCTGCAACTTCAATCCCAATTTTATCTGTTTTTCCTGCTTTTTGAACATAAAAGATTACTGTTGATTGAGATACATTTTCGAAAAGCTTTGCTGCTTCAGGATAATATCGTATAAAATGTAGTTTGTGATTTGTTAAAATATATTTACGAAGTTTTGCCGAAGTTAAATCAGCAAATATGGATGATGGGCATATTATTCCTATTTGACCATTTGCCTTAGTAAGTTTAATTATCATTTCAATTGAAAGTTGATAATAGTTCAACATTCCTTCAATCGAATAATTATAAAATCCCGATGTCCTGAAAAATTTTATTTCATTTTGAATTTTATTTTGAAGATTAGAATAGTAGCCATTAAGTTTTTGTTCATCATCTTTTTTATTAATTTTTAATAAATAGTATGGTGGATTTGAAAAGATAACATCAAAACCGCCTTTTGATAATGATGTTTTGAAATCTATTGAGAGGTCAATATTATTGTTTTCTTCTTGCAACAAGTTTACTTTGGGAACAAGACCATTGCGATGGAGTATATTAGTTGTAAGAGCATTAATAATATTGGGAGTTAATTTTTCAAAGTAGGAGATTACTTTAAGTCTCAATGTTGTTAAAGCAATTTCATCAATATCAATAGCGAACAAATTATTGCAAACAATTTGTTCGATTGTTAAATCATATTTTTTATGCAGAATTTCAATACCTAAAAAATAAAAACGCCAGGTTCCACTCGCAAAGTCTAAACAATTAATTTCATTCGCTTTAACTCCTTCTTTAATTGCATTAGAGATGCAATTATCTACAATTTCATTAGTGATTTGTTTAAGCGTATAAACAGCTCCCGTTTCACGTAAATGGTGTTTTGATTTTTTTCGCATCAGCTTACCATTGTTAACAGAAAATTCCGAATTCAAGAAAGTAATATGTAGCTCTTCAACAAGTTCAGGTATTAAATCAATATGGTTTTGAATAAGACTATTAATTTGTTCGATTTCTTGAAAATTAAAAACGTCTTGTAATGTTTTGTAATTTTTCTTGTATTTATCCTTTATATAAATCGTTATCAAAGCATTAATTAGTTGCTTATGAACTTTGAAAGCAATATTTGTATCATTCGTAAGAAGAAGGTTTGCGTTAATTAAATGGAGTTCTTTCTGTGAAACAGGTTTTAGCTCCTCACTTTTTTCAAAAAAATCTTTTTGAATTCGCAAACTGATAAGTTGCTCTTCCTTTGTGTACAAGAAATTCAAAACGTTTGTTTTCATTTGGCTTTCTTTGGTTTAGTTCGTTGATATTGAATCTTAGCCTCAGCAACTTGCAAAATTTCAGAGAAAGAGTTTTCTTCTTTAATTTCATAGCAAACAATGTCGCTGTAAAATGAAACAAGCAATTCTTTTTTATCCGTTTTAAAAATTTTAGAAATTTCATCAATCATAATAATATTTGGCTTTCTTTCATCCCTCTCAATCTTACTTAATGTGGATTGGTCAATGTCAAGCAAAGCCGCCAATTTTCTTAAAGGCATTTCAGATGCTTCACGCAACTTTCTAATTTGAGCACCAATGCTTTCCAAATTTTGCATAGATAAATTTATTCTTGACAAATATTGTCTAAATATACGGGTTGTTTTTTAATATACAAATCTTCTTCTGATAAAATTATTAACAGGTGAGTGGGGAGATTGACTTTGGGATTGTAGGTAAGGGGATTACGGATTCTAAAAAAGGTTTATCTTTTACAAAAATAATCCATTATTTCAATTGTTTTCAATGTTTTTCAATTCCTACACAACTACTTCTTAATTCCTACACAATGGTTTTTTAATTATTAGCCGTAATTTTAGCATCAAAATAATTCCCCTAATCCTGTGAACGAAACGCTACATATTTTTAAATCTCTTTTTAAAGGGCGAGAAGATATTTATGCTACACGTTGGGAAAAGGGGACTAAAAATGGTTATTCTCCGGCTTATACTTTCGACCCGTATCAATACAAGATGCACCGAATGAAAGGTGGCACTTTTCAGAATTATGCGAACAAGCAACATCAAATACTTACTGATGAACAAATAATAAAACACTTGCAAGGTGAGCAGTTAATAGGACTTTATCCTTTACTAAAAGATAATACATCGTGGTTTATCGCTGCCGATTTTGATAAAGATAATTGGGCAAAGGAATGTAAAGCCTTTATTAAAATATGTGAGAATAAAAATATTCCTGCTTATTTGGAACGCTCACGTTCAGGTAAGGGCGGTCATGTTTGGATATTTTTTGAAGAAAATTATTCCGCTTTCAAAAGCAGAACTATTTTCAAATCATTGCTTGAGGAAGCAGGCGTATTTTCTGTATTTGATAAAAGTTCCAGTTTCGACAGACTGTTTCCTAATCAAGATTATCTTTCAGGAAAGGGGTTCGGAAATTTAATTGCATTGCCATTAAATAAAATTTCTTGGGACAATGGCAACAGTTGTTTCATTAATCCTGAAACCCTATTGCCATTTGAAAACCAATGGGAGTTTCTTAAAAGCATTCGTAAAATTACAATTCCCGAACTTGAAAACCTTTACCAATCATTAGCGACCGAACCGAATAATTCCGAAGGCAAAACTGCGATTGCTAAATCTATTAACGGAAAACTGCACATCAAACTCAGCAATGCCATTTATGTTTCAAGAGAAGGGCTGACAACGCCTTTGATAACCTTTATAAAAGAAGAGTTCAATTTTGCAAGCAGTGAATTTATCATCAAAAAAAAGCTTGGTAAAAATACGTGGGGTGCAGACCGCTATTTCAAATTAATTGAAGAAACACCCGCTGAAATTATTATTCCAAGAGGAGCTGCTGGAAAACTACTCCGTTTTTGCAAGGAAAATAAAATCGAATATGATTTTGTAGATGCGAGAATAAAAAAGGAACTCTTATTATTTAATTCGAGCATCCAGTTAAGAGAACAACAGCTTGTAGTAAAGGAAGCGGCAAGTAAAAAAGATTTTGGAGTTATTGTGGCTCCGCCCGGCTCAGGTAAAACAATCATCGGTCTTTCAATCATTGCGGAAAAACAACAGCCCACTTTAATTGTCGTGCATCGGAAACAATTGGCGATGCAATGGATTGAACGAATTGAATCATTTTTAGGTATTCCGAAAAAGGACATTGGAATTATTGGGCAAGGAAAAAACTCTATCGGCAAACACATTACAGTTGCGATGATTCAGAGCCTTGATAAATTATTACAATCAGCAGAGGCAAACAAATATGAAAACAGTTTCGGGACAATTATCGTGGATGAATGTCATCATGTTCCTGCCGATACTTTTAGAACTACCATAACAAAACTTCATTCATTTTATTTATACGGATTAACGGCTACACCATTCAGAAAATACAATGATGGTAAGCTAATCTTTACCTATTTGGGTGAAATAATTGCAGAAATAAAACCGCAATTAACAGAAAACACAGGCGGTGCAAAAGTTACTATCAGAGATACTGCTCTATCAATTCCTTTTAATTCAAAAACGGATAAATTTGAAACACTATCAAAGATATTAGTACATGATTCCGCACGAAACAAGCTCATATTGGATGATGTGATTACCGAATTAAGTAAAGGAAAGAAAATTGTAATTGTTACCGAGCGCAAAGACCATATTGAAACGCTGAATCAGTATTTAAAACAGAAATATGAAACGGTAACGTTAAGTGGGGAAGATTCGGAATCAAACAAGAGCGCAAAGTGGAAAATGTTAAATGACGGAAACTTCCAAGCACTTATCACAACAGGTCAGTATTTCGGAGAGGGTAGCGATATTCAAAACATAGAGTGTTTATTTTTGGTTTATCCTTTTTCGTTTGAAGGTAAGTTGATTCAATATATCGGTAGGGTTCAGCGTTCGGAAATCACACCAACCATATATGATTACAGAGATTTAAAAATTGATTATCTCGAAAAATTATTTCAGAAACGAAATGCGTATTACAAAAAGATAAATCAATCCGGTACATTATTCAACCAACCTGATTTAGCAAATGAATCCGAGAAAAATAATTTCACATTTGAAAAATCGGTAAAAATTCCAATTGAGCAACTTGAATTTAGATTTGGCACAATCGCTTTTAAATATGTTGTTCCTGAAGTAAATGCAGAAATAGAGTTTGAAATTGAAAATACAGAAATGCGCCCTGAATTTGATGTATTGAAGCCTTACTTCGTTAAAATATTAAAAACTAAAAATGTTAAAGTAGATGTGTTTGCTCAATTTGAAAACGGAAATCTCAATTCCTATTTTGCTACGTCTGTCGATATTCAAAAAATAAACAGAGAAATAATAGATAGCGTAAAATTTAGATTTGTTTCCAAAGGTATTATCGGCAGAATACCAATGGAGGATGATAATTTATTGAATATCGGTCAAGTACAAAGTAATGAAACAGGCAATCAACTTTATGTATCCGAAGAACAATTATTGGATGATATTTTAAACTCGAAAAATGTAAAGCATAGTAAACAACTTCGTTATTTATCACAAAAACACGATAGCTCTATATTAAAAATCCGATTTGTATTATCTCCTTTCTCGTTTGTATTCCTGATTAATGGAACACAACAATACCAATTAGTATTAGAAACATTGGATACCGAAGAGGCTACTTACATTTGGCATATAGATAAGGGAAACATGAACCTCTCACGCAAGTTGAAGCAAATTGATGAAGCTCTTGGAGTAATTAGAGCAAAAGGTAGGCAAACATACATTGAAAGTAATCCCGAAAAATTCAGCCGGATTGTTCACGATTATTCCGATGACCGAAAAGGCTTTGTTATTTGGAAAGATTTACTGGAAGAAAGGATAGTTTAATAATGTTTTTCAATTGTTTTTAAATGCTACACAATTATTTTTTAATTCATACATAAAGTACAATGGCAAGTTTTTCAAAAAATTATCCTAACCTTAATTGGTGGGTGGAAAATCAAGGGTGGATTGAAATTGGGCAAGATGAAAATAGTCGTTCAATGGTCAGAATACTTGATGAAGGCGGCAATGTTTGGGATAGCAACCCAAAATCAAAGTCGCTTGACGAAGATATAGATGCCGCAGAAAAGGTTATTGCAAATTGGATTAAGGAGAACATCTAAAAACTACACATTTTTAAATGAATTTCAATTATTTTCAATCTTTTTCAATTACTACACAACTACTTCTTAATTGCTACACAATCATTTTTCAATTCATACAGGTTGATTTTAAATGAAGTGTAACAGGGTGTAACGGGTGTAACACCTGTTACACTGTTACAGGGTGTTACACTTTGCTGCGTTTTAACACCCGACCAACTTTAACCGGATTAGTATTTAACTGTCGTGCAATTTCTCGGTCGGCTAAATGTGGTTCAGATGCCTTTAATGAAAGGATGGACGCATCTAAATCGGCTTGCTCGTTTTCTGTTGGTTGCTTCAAATGTTCTCGCTCATTGCTAAAATCTACAAATTCAAAAGCCAAAAAATTATAGGGCTGAGAAATTTCGGAAACAATTATGTTCTCGCTATCATAAATTACTTCGGTGGCTCTTGCCTTTAGTTGCTTTAAGTAACGGAGGCTTTTATCCTTGCAACTTTCACCAATAGCAAAAATACTATCGGCAAAATTAGAGAGGTGCTTACTTCCTGCGAGGTCGTTTTTTGTAATCGGATAAATTAAATTTCGTTTTGGTGTATGGGCTAAAGCAAGAATAGATAAATTGTGTTTGATTTTTAATTCTTTCAAGCGTTTCATTAATGGCAAGGCTTCTTTTGCGGTTTCAGTAGCTTGGGTTTTTAAATACGTTAAGTTGTCAATGATTAATATTTTAGCATCATACAGCACAATATTATTTTCAATGGCTTCAAACAATGCTTTTTCAAAATCATTAAAATCGGTGCAATCAGGATTAATTTCTATTCGCAAAAAATTATTATCAAAAATAAAATGATTCGCATAGTTTATGGAGTAACGCTTTTCAAATTGTTTGTCGCTCATTTCAAAATCGAAATACATCACCACTTGTTTCTGCGCTTCTAACCTAAACCCTCTAATAGCTTCGCCTTTACTAATGGAATTGGCTATTTGAACTGCCAGTATTGATTTACCTAAATTGGTATCGGCAAACAAAATACACAGTTCTTCTTCATGCCAAAATTCGGAAAATAACATCTTCGGTATCGGTCGGCTCTTGGCATCATTAATACATTGATTAACAGAGCGCACC
>DATLTG010000346.1:0-2025 GCA_035533735.1 Bacteroidia bacterium | reverse complement strand
ATTACATAAAAGTTTTTAAGAAAGATAAAAAAGGATTAGCTGGAAAATTTAAAGTGTTAGGGCAAGTGGGATTAGGAATTTTCGTTGGTTTGGTTTTATACTGCAATCCAAATGTGGTTCTGAAAGAAAAAATATATAGCCCGCAAAAACCTGCATTCGGACAAGTGATTGATGGAAAAGATGGAATGTCGGCTTTACCGATTTATTCCAAAGAAGAAACAAAATCATTGGAAACAACCATTCCTTTTGTAAAAGACAATGAATTTAATTACGCGAATTTGTTGAAATTTTTGGGAGCTGGTTTTGCAAAATGGGCTTGGCTAATTTTTATTCCTATTGTGATTATTATTATTACTGCCGTTTCCAATGGTGCAAATATGACGGATGGTTTGGATGGATTGGCAACAGGAACATCTGCCATTATTGGCGTAACGCTTGGCATTTTCGCTTATGTTTCCGGTAACACCATTTTTGCGGATTATCTCAACATTATGTACATCCCAAATTCGGGAGAATTGGTAATTTTTATGGGCGCTTTTGTAGGAGCATGTGTTGGATTTTTGTGGTACAATTCTTTTCCAGCACAAGTGTTTATGGGCGATACAGGAAGTCTTTCTTTAGGCGGAATTATTGCAGTTTTTGCCATTGCCATTCGTAAAGAATTATTGATTCCCGTTTTATGTGGCGTTTTTTTAGTGGAGAATCTTTCGGTGATTATGCAAGTAGGTTATTTTAAATATACCAAAAGTAAATATGGTGAAGGAAAACGGATTTTCAAGATGGCACCACTTCATCATCATTACCAAAAATTAGGTGTGCATGAATCAAAAATAGTTTCTCGCTTTTGGATTATAGGTGTGATGCTTGCCATTTTAACCATTGTTACGCTCAAATTAAGATAATGAAAATGCAAAAACGAATTGTCATATTAGGTGCAGGCGAAAGCGGAGTAGGAGCTGCTGTATTGGCTATGAAAAATGGTTTTGATGTTTTTGTTTCTGATAAAGGCAAAATAAAACAACAATACAAAGATATTTTATCGAAAAATAAAATTGAATGGGAAGAAGAAACACACACAGAAGAAAAAATATTTTCTGCACAAGAAATTATTAAAAGTCCGGGAATACCTGATAAAACAGACTTGATTAAAAAGTTGCATGAAAAAAATATTCCGGTGATTTCAGAAATTGAATTTGCAGGCAGATATACCAACGCAAAAACTATTTGTATTACTGGCAGTAATGGAAAAACAACCACAACTTTGCTTACTTATCATATTATGAAAAAGGCTGGTATGAATGTAGGATTAGCCGGCAATGTGGGAAAAAGTTTTGCGATGCAAGTAGCAGAAAATAATTTCGATCATTATGTAATTGAGTTGAGCAGTTTTCAATTAGATGGGATGTATAAATTCAGAGCAAACATTGCAGTATTACTCAATATTACTCCCGATCATTTAGATAGATACAATTATGAAATTCAAAATTATGCCGATTCAAAATTCAGAATTGTGCAAAATCAAACATCCGAAGATGCTTTTATTTACTGTATTGACGATGAAGTAACGAAAAACGAATTGTCTAAAAAAAAAATTTTGGCGAAACAATTTCCTTTTTCAATCCAACAAAAAATCACACAAGGAGCACATATACAAAACAACGAAATCATCATAAATACTAATAATACTAATAACTTATCTATGTCTATACAAGAACTCGCATTGCAAGGCAAGCACAACATCTACAACTCGATGGCTGCCGGAATTGTCGCAAAACTAATTGATGTCAGAAAAGATGTTATTCGCGAAAGCTTAGCTGATTTTCAAAATATCGAACATCGTTTAGAATCAGTTGGTAAAGTACATGGAGTTGAATTTATCAATGATTCAAAAGCGACTAATGTAAACTCTGTTTGGTTTGCTTTAGAAAGTATGGAACATCCTGTCGTTTTAATTTTAGGCGGTATTGATAAAGGAAACGATTATACAATGCTTCAGGAATTGGTAAAAGAAAAAGTGAAAGCGAT
>DATLTG010000345.1:0-4788 GCA_035533735.1 Bacteroidia bacterium | reverse complement strand
TTCAAAAGAGTTCGGTAAAAAAGAGAAAGTTCTCAACTACGCAACTCAAACTTATCAATTATCACGCCCAAATAAAGTTGGAACTGTAATGGCTCTTATTCGTGAGTGCCAACCAAAATCATTTGAACAATGGCAGAAGTGGTATTTTGAAAATGCCAATACAGACGGTAAGACACCGAGTAAAATCACTAAAGAAAGTTTGGAAGAACTTGGCGAAAGATTGTATGTAAAAATCAAAGAAATTGTAATTCCAGAATGGACAGAAGCATTTAACCAACTAACTTTGCAAGATTGTGTTGATTACATTTTCAATCTTACAATCAACAGAACTTATGACGGTTTCATTCGCGAAAAATCTGTGATTGAAGATAATCTTGCAAAAGAATTTCCGAATATAAAATTTGAACAAAGCGACCCTGAACTTGACCATGCAGGCGATATTGACTATCTTGGTTGGGTTGGTAAAAAAGCATTTGGTATTCAAATCAAACCAGTAACGGCTAAAGCAAACTTTGGCAACTACTCTTCAACAGAGAGAATGAAAGCAAGCTTTTCCAGTTTCACTAAAAAGTTTGGAGGAAAAGTTTTCGTAGTATTCAGTATTGACGACAATATTAAAAATGAAGAAGTAATTAAACAAATTGAGTTAGAAATAAAACGACTGACCTAAATTATTGTAGAAAAAGAAATCCAAATTGGATTTACTATATGGGCAGGATTTAAAGCTGTTGTTGCTTTTTGAATAAATACACCCCAATAAAAGCTACGAAAATATTCAATTCTAAAAATCAATTTTTATTTTAGTTTTTTAAATGCCGTTAATGCCTTTGTAGTTTCCTTTTTTGTTTCGTATTCAAATCCAGCTAAATATTTTTGAGTTGTTTTAACTTTACTATGTGAAAAAATTTATTTTAGAAACAGCTTTTACAAATTGATTATTTTTTTAGTAATTCAAAAAGTGCCGTATTTATATAAAGTGTTTCCTTCCAAACTTTTTTTGAGTGAAGGACTTTAATTTTTTCGAGTTCCTTTAAATATTTTGATGCTGTAATACGAGAAATAGAAAAACGTTCAGTTAAGTATTCGCTTTTGCAGTAAGGATGTTCAAATAGTAATTCAATTAATTCTTTGCTGTAAATTTTAGATTTTTTTTTCTTTACTAAGTCTTGCGTTTTTATAAATAAAAGGTTTATCTCATTGATTTGTGCTATCGTTTCATTCGCTGTTTTCTCAATTCCTTTTAAAATGTAAATTATCCAGCCTTCCCAATTATTTTTTGTTCGTACTTCTTGCAACAAACGATAATAGTCTGCTTTATTATCAATGATATAAGCACTTAAATAGAGGATGGGATTTTCGAGTAGTTCATTTAGGATAAGGTAAAGCACATTAATAATTCTGCCTGTGCGACCGTTGCCATCATAAAAGGGATGTATGCTTTCAAACTGGTAATGTTGTACCGCCATTTTTATAAGTGGAGAAACATCATCTTGTTCGTTTAGGTATTTTTCGAGATTTTTTATCAAAAGGTTTATGCTATCTATATTATCAGGCGGTGTATAAATTACTTTTCCTGTACTTGCATTGCGAAGTGCTGTACCCGAAAGTTTGCGAATACCAGCCGCATTTTCTTCTAATATTTTTTGAATTTCAATAATTGCGTTAGCACTTAAAAAGCCTTTTTTTTGAATAAAATGAAATCCGTATAACATGGCTTCGCGGTAACGCAATACCTCTTTTGTAGAAGTGTCCGTTTGTGTGCTTTTTGTAGATAAAGCTTGATATAATTTATCTTGCGTGGTTATCACATTCTCAATTTCGGAACTGGCGCGAGCTTCTTTCAAAATAACGGCATTCAGCAAAATAGTAGGATTCGGTAAAGTCTTCGCCAATCCCTTTAATTCAGCTAAAGCTACGGAAGATTTTACAAGCTGTCGAAGTACTTTCACGGTCTCAATTTTATCCTTTACAGGAGGCAAAAGAGGCAGGTTATTAAAAGGCTTCTCGCTATCTATTTTTATTATTGGTGCTTTTTTTGTCATGTAAATAAATTATACTTGATTACTTTATCAGGTAAAGATAATAATATATTTTATACATGATAAGCTCCTCATGTATAAAATATATACATGAGAAATTTGATTAGTTGCAAATCTGATTTATTTTTTTGTTAGATGCTTAAAAGCGGTTAGTGCCTTTGGTAGTTTCCTTTTTGGTTTCGTCTTCAAATCCAGCTAAATAATTTTGTGTTGTTTTTACGTTACTATGTCCCAATGCTTCACTTATAAATTCCGTACTTGCACCGCTTCGTTGTAAAATAGTAGCAAAACTATGACGTGCTGCATAAGTGGTAACTTCGTTTGTAATATTTAGCTGTTGGGCAATACTTTTCAATTAACCACTAAGTCATCTTTGGGCACTGTTTTGTTACAACCAGTAAACTTTGTTACTCTTTATGATGAAAGAAAGCAATTAGAGAGTAATTCCAAATAAATAAACAACAAACCGACAGACGAATAAGCCAATGTTTTTTGTTGCACTTTTGCATTTTTGGCTTAATAAACAATGAAGTTTTGGCGGTTTTATTCGAAAAGATCAAAAATTATTTTTTTATCCCTCTGCTAAAATGTTTCCTCTAAATTTGCAGCTTAATTTATTTGTGTAGAAATTGGAAATTGTTGTAAATACACGTCTGCTCTTAAAAAACAAACTCGAAGGCATCGGTTGGTTTTCGTATGAAACGCTGAAAAGAATTACGCAGCAGCATCCCGAACATCATTTCACGTTTCTATTTGATCGTGATTTTGATACTTCTTTTATTTTTTCGGATAATATTACACCGCTGGTTTTTTCGCCACAAGCACGCCACCCGATTCTTTTTTATTGGTGGTTTGAGTTCTCGGTGGGCAGTTTTTTAAATAAATTCAAACCCGATTTGTTTTTATCGCCCGATGGTTATCTTTCACTTGCCGCGAACGTGTCGTCTTTACCCGTTATTCACGATTTGAATTTCGAACATTATCCGCAAGATTTACCTTTTTTGGTACGAAAATATTACCAACATTATTTTCCGCTTTTCGCTAAAAAAGCAACCCGGATTGCTACTGTTTCGGAATTTTCGAAACAAGATATTGTTTCCTGTTATCAAATAAATCCAGATAAAATAGATGTGGTTTACGATGGCGTGAACACACTTTTTACACCAATTAGCGAAGAGGAAAAAATGGCTGTCAAAAAACAACACAGTCAATCCTGTGATTATTTTTTATTTGTAGGCGCTTTGCATCCTCGAAAAAATATTGCACGTTTGTTTGCCGCTTTTGATTCCTTTAAAAAAACAGCTTCTTCAACAGTAAAATTAGTAATTGTGGGCGAAAAATATTGGTGGACAGGAGAAATGAAAGCAGCCTACGAACAAATGCAATTTAAAAATGAAGTGATTTTTGTTGGCAGAAAAAATGCAAAAGAATTGCATAAAATTACGGCTGCTGCACTTGCTGTTACGTACATTCCGTATTTTGAAGGTTTTGGAATTCCGTTATTAGAAGCAATGAAATGCGAAGTTCCCGTAATAACTTCCAACGTAACTTCTATGCCTGAAGTAGCTGATAATGCAGCTTTACTTATTTATCCATTTTCAGTAGAAAGCATTACATATGAGATGTTGAAATTTTCAAAAGAAACAGAATTGCGAAAGGATTTGATTGAAAAAGGTAAACTTAGAAGTGCCTATTTTTCTTGGGATAAAAGTGCTGATTTACTCTGGAATAGCATCGAAAAAACAGTTGCTGAAAGTCGCCATGCTTGAAAAATATTTTGATAAATTAAAAATAGAAGCTGGCTGTGATGAAGCAGGAAGAGGTTGTTTAGCCGGACCTGTTTATGCAGCAGCAGTAATCCTTCCAAAAAAATTTGAACATCCTTTGCTAAATGATTCCAAACAATTAACAGACAAACAGCGGAAAATGTTGCGTCCGATTATTGAAGAAAAAGCAATCGCGTGGGCTGTTGGAATAGTTGATAATAATGAGATTGACAAAATAAATATTTTGAATGCTTCCTTTTTAGCGATGCACAGAGCGATTGAAAAACTGTCGAAAAAACCACAACTTTTACTAATTGACGGGAATCGCTTTACGAAATACAAAAATATTCCGCATCAGTGTATCATTCAGGGCGATGGAAAATACTTGTCTATTGCAGCTGCTTCAATACTTGCCAAAACATATCGAGATGATTTTATGGACCAGTTGCACGAACAATTTCCACATTACAATTGGCTTAAAAACAAAGGTTATCCAACACGCGAACACCGCAATGCTATCCGAAAAACGGGCATTACCAATTTTCATCGAAAAACATTTCGGTTGCTTCCAGAACAACTCAAACTTCCGTTTTAATTCCAATTTATTTTTACTTTTGATAGCGAAACAATTTTTATGTTAAGAAAAATATTTTTTGGCGTATTTGTAACGCTCATCATCGTTGCTGGACTTTCGGGATATTTGTATTTAAAAAAAATAGAAACTCCTGTTAGTACAGCTATTAAAGCTATTCCGACAGATGCTGTATTTATTGTAAGAAGTAATTCGGTGGATGCAGTTTGGAAAAAAATTGCGCAATCAAATATTATTTGGCAAGATTTTTTATCGGAAAATTATTTTTCAGACATTAATAAAAATGGAACTGTTTTAGATTCTTTAATTCAACTTTCGCCTGATATAAGCGCATTATTGGATGGAAATCCATTTTTTATTTCAGCACACGAAACAGAAAAAAATAAATTAG
>DATLTG010000344.1:0-3905 GCA_035533735.1 Bacteroidia bacterium | reverse complement strand
ATAAATTATATTATTTGTACAGGAAATCCTTATGGACGATTTCTGAAGTTTGGAAGTTTGGGAAATCCAACTCAATACATTGACCATATTCGCTCAAGCAAGGCAACGTTTTTCACTTGTTGGTTAGGAAGTAATGATGTTCTTGGATATGCAACAAATGGAGGAGTTACGCAATCACCTTTTCCCGGAATTACAATTGACAACATTACACCTCCGGCTGTTTTTGCTCAAAAATACGATTCTATTCTTTTAGCTTTTCATAATTTAGGAGCAAAAGGAATTTGTATGACTATCCCAAATGTTACTTCTATCCCTTATTTTAATACCGTTCCAACTTATGTAGTTGTAAATGGAGTTCGTAAATATTTTTATATAACTACTTGGAATGGAACTGTTCGTAAAGCAACTAATAATGATTATATTCTAATTACAGATTATGACTCCATTTCAGCTGGTCAAGGAACTTCTGCAAACAGACCGGTTCCAAACAATCAAGTGCTTGATGTTGTTGAAGCTGACTCTGTTGCAAATGCTACGGCACAATACAATTCTTCAATAATTAGTCTTGCCAATGAGTACGGTTTTGGGGTAGTTGATATGAATGCTAATTTACAAACATTTCAAACCAGCGAAACCATTAGTGGAATAACATTTGAACGCACTTTTATTTCCGGTGGAATGTTCGGACTTGACGGTATTCATCCAAATGCAAGAGGATATGCTGTTGTTTCCAATTATATAATTGATGGAATAAATCAATATTATAAATCGACACTTCCTGAAGTAGATATTACTAAATATAAAGGTGTTATTTTCCCGAATTTCTAAAAAGGCTTTTTTACATTCTAAAAAATAATTTTTCAATTTTTAGAATGTATATTCAAAACCAATTCCGGGAATGATTGCGTTTGTTTTATAAGTTCCGCTAAACTGGGTTTCAATATTTGTATCGGTACGTTTGGCAACATCATCATATAAAAAAGACAAATCAACATTTATTTTTTTCGATATTTTCCAACTCATTCCTGCACTTAAACCAACTTTATTGGCATCGGGAGTTTCAGGAGTTAAATAACCATTTGGCACTGGACTTAAATCGTAATAAATACCAGCTCTCACAGTTATTTTATCACTTAATTGATATTGTCCGCCTAAGCGGAAAGCAAATGAATTATGATAATTTCTCGGAGAATGAATATCTTGAAGTTGAGCTGTTGTTGTTTTAAAATTAAACGACAAAGTATCGTAAGAACTCCATCCAACATAATTCACATCAAACGCTAATTTTAATTTCGGATTAACCACATAACCAAAACCAATACTTGCTTCGTAAGGCATTACTATTTTACTAGTAAATGTAGTGGATGGAAAATAACTATTTAAAGATGAAGGTACTGTAAAATTAGCATTTCCATTGGTTATATTTACAGGAACATCTGATCGAAAATCCAATCCAACAGAAAATTTTTCAGTCGGCTTATAATAAATACCAGCGTTAAATCCATAACCATTTGCGCTGCCTTTTAAGTTTGCTTCACCATAAGTTCCATCGGCATTTTGCACAGGAATAGCGCGTTGCAATTGAAAAGAGCCAATACCAATAACTGCGCCTACTCCTACTCCAACTTGCGGACTTAATTGATAGGAAAAAGTGGGCTGAATAAAAATAGTTGTTAAATCAATATTTTGAAGTAAAAATTCTCCTTTCCAATCGCTTGGATAAACTACACGACTTCCAAAAGGAGTATAAACACCCAATCCAACGTTCCATTTATCTGATGGTTTAAATTTAAAATTGGCATAAAAATTAAAAGGAGTATCCACTCCCGGACTTGTTTCTGTTGAATAATTATCTGGAGCAGAAGCTAAATATTCAGTAGTCGGAAAAATAAAACTTCCGGAAGCATTTAATGTATTAGAAGTTAAAAAACACATCGCTCCGGGATTAAATAAAATACAACTTCCATCTAACAACAAACCGGTTCCTGTGTTTCCCATTCCAATTTGTTTTTGTCCTTGTAAGTTTACCTGAAATCCACCAGCTTTAACGGATATTGCATAGACGCAAAATAATAAAATCGATAAGTTCTTTTTCATAGATTTTTTTTTCAAAAGTAGTATATTTTTGATAGATGCACTTTTCGAAAATATTTTTTTGAAATTATTTTGTGTAGCGTTTAAAACGAAACCGAATTCATTTTTAATTAGCAAATTGCCAAGAAAGTCCAAATTTTATAGCATTATCAGGCATTGGATAATGCAGTGCCGAATAATAATTATAACCACTGAATCCCGAATTAAGATGTTGATATTTCACAAAAATACGAACTGTTTTTATTTTCATATTGAAGAAAAAATCCAAGTAGGGATAATTCCCAATTTGCTTTTCGTTTTGCAAATAAAATTGACCGGTTGCTGGCATATACGCATTTCCGTAGTAAGCAGAATTGTAAAATAAATCGACACCCAAACTAAAAGACATTGCTTTTTTATAGTTACTAGAATAGTACAAAGAGTTTTGAGAAATCCATTGAGGAAGCCTTAATGGCAAAGAATCAGGAATATATTGATAAGTGATGTTATTGGAAAAAGTCCATTTTTTATAGACAAAATCCTTCTTTAAATAAGCAGACAAAACCGTTATTTTTCCAGTGTATTGTTCAGGTTCTGCATAATTATCGAAATAACAATAATGGGTATATCGAGCTGCTGTAAATCCTATTAACAAAGGATTTTTATTTCTTTTCTTAAAAAAAGTATAATTTATATTGACAGATTTTTCATCGATTTTAGAAAAATTATTTTTCCAATTAAAATTATTTCCGGAATATAAGTCATAAATAAAATCGGCTGTTTGGCGCTGAATGGAAGCTGAAATTTCCAATGCAGGAATTATATTTTCAAAAAGTATTTTTCCTGAATAATCTCCTTTTCTATTTCCAATAGCATCGTAATTACCATTTATATCCACATAAAAATGAGGAAGAATTTTTTTGAAAAAATTATTTTTGATACGCAAATCAGATCCTAAAATTATATTAGAAAATACCGAATCTGTTGCTTGTTTAAACCCAATCGAATCTTTTGTTCCTTGTTTTAATCCAATAATTTGATCTTTTATTTTGGCAGTAAAATCAAAATCATTATTCCAACTATTCCACGCCAATTCATTTTCAATGTGGTAATAGCTTACGGAATCTATGGTTTCAATTCTATCGTTTACATTTCTGTAAAATCCAGATAATGGATCATTATCTTCATAAACAATTGATTTTTTTCCGATACTGAAAGAATGTGTTAGAGAACTTTTCGGAACAAAAAATTTCTCGAAAGAAGAATCTGCCTTCATTGTTTCTGCGGTAGAACCAAAATAATAACGCTGTTTTAAATTAAATTCTGTACTGATTATGCGGTGTTTCGCAGCAGTAAGATTAATCGGCACCAATTGTCTGTTGGAAAATGTGCTGTTTGCCAAAACCGAATCATTCGTAATTCCGCCATTTTCATCGTATTGAAAATTATTATAAATAATATTGGTAGTCAAAAAATATTTTTCGTTAGACGTTTTATAACTCGAAGAAAGTGCCAAACTATTATCGTTATCACTTTGATTTAAATAGCTTCCAACAGATCGAATACGATTAAAATTCAAAGTAAAATTCAAATTTTTATTCGCATTTTGGGTGTAGAGTAAATTAAAAAATTGTTCTTGCTTAGCACCAACAACTGCCGACAATTCAGTATATGGAGCTTTTGTATCATAATATCTGATAGAATTATTGGTCATTCGATAAGAATCCATGAAATCGTTATCATAAATAAATCCATCTTCAACACTTGAATAGCTTGGCAAAAATAAATTAACAGTGGGCAAACCACTGTTTCCTAAATTATAAAATGTAGGA
>DATLTG010000343.1:0-4359 GCA_035533735.1 Bacteroidia bacterium | reverse complement strand
TGGGCATTGTAACACAAGAATCTATTTTGTTTAATGATACCATTTTTAATAATATTGCTTTCGGAATGAAAAACGTAAGCGAAGCGGATGTGATTGCAGCTGCTAAAATTGCCAATGCGCACGATTTTATTATGGAAATCGAAAATGGCTATAAAAGTAATATTGGCGATAGAGGCAGTAAATTATCTGGCGGACAAAGACAGCGATTAAGTATTGCGCGTGCCGTTTTAAAAAATCCGCCAATTTTAATTTTAGATGAAGCAACTTCTGCGTTGGATACAGAATCGGAACGTTTGGTGCAAGATGCCTTAAATAAATTAATGCAAAACCGAACTTCTTTGGTAATTGCACACCGACTTTCCACTATTCAACACGCTGACGAAATTATTGTTTTACAAAAAGGAGAAATCATTGAACGCGGCAATCACGCAGTATTATTGGCGAAAAACGGAGCTTATAAAAAACTGTACGACATGCAAGCATTTTTATAAAAAATATTTTTTATGCTAAAAATTTCAGTAAACAACAAAAAAACAATTTCCATTGATTTGGAAGAAAGTGCTTCTACAAAAGGAAAAATAGACGGAAAAGATTTTGAATGCGATGTGATTTCTGTGAAAAAAGATTTTTTTCACGCCATAAAAAACAATCAATCGTATTCCGTTGAAATTATAAAAACAGATGCTTCCGAAAAAAAAATTTCGCTGAAAGTAAATGGTACTTTGTACGAATTATCGGTAAAAGATAAATACGATGAGTTGCTGCATCAATTGGGTTTTGATGCTGCTAATGCGAAAAAAATAAACGAAGTAAAAGCACCAATGCCAGGTTTAGTTTTAGAAATTTTAATAAGCGAAGGAGCTGCCATAAAAAAAGGTGATCCGATTTTTGTTTTAGAAGCGATGAAAATGGAAAACGTTTTAAAAAGTCCGGCTGATGCTGTTGTTAAAAAAATAAACGTGCAAAAAGGCAATGCCGTTGAAAAAAATCAAGTGTTGGTACAATTTAATTGAGCAGCAGAAATTAATTAAAAACAATTATTTAATTGCATGTCCTCCACAGAAAATATATTTCAAAAACTCCTCAACAAAGAAGTATATGCTTCAGGACAAGTTAAATCGTTTCCGGCAAACACCGTTATTTTAGATTTCAATGCGTATATAAAATCTATTCCAATAGTGCTTTCTGGAAGTATTAAAGTAATTCGTACAGATGAAGATGGAAAAGAAATTTTACTCTATTATATAAAACCTGGCGAAAGTTGCATTATGTCGTTTTTAGCCGGCATCCATAATGATACCAGTAAAATAAAAGCCATTGTAGAAGAAGATGCTGAAGTGCTTTTAATTCCGGTATCAAAAGCTAGCCAATGGATAAAAGAGTTTCCGGAATGGACTGATTTTATTTTTACGCTGTATCAAAAACGTTTTGAGGAATTATTGGAAGTTGTAAATGCAGTTGCCTTTCAAAAAATAGATGAACGGCTTTTACATCTCATCCAAAAAAAATGCGACCTAACAAAAAGTAACGCACTTACTGTTACACATGAACAATTATCAAACGAATTAGGAACTGCTCGTGTAGTTGTTTCGCGCTTGCTGAAACAGATGGAAAACCAAGGTTTGGTAATATTAGGAAGAAATAAAATTACGCTTGTGTAACAAAAGTAGCAGTGCGATGCTTTTGGTTGTTTTACTTTTGTGATGTAAAAACACAAACCAAAATAATCTCAAATGAAAAAAAACATCGGAACAACAGAAAAAATAATTCGAATATTGGTTGCAGTGATAATTGCAGTTTTGTATTTTACTAATCAAATATCAGGAACAATAGCGATAGTACTTTTAATTATTGCAGCTATTTTTATCATCACAGCATTTTTAAATTTTTGTCCCATTTGGGCAGGTTTAGGTATTTCAACCAGAAAAAAAAATTAAGCTTATGAGCAACTTATGGAATGAACGTTACAGCAAAAAAGAATTTATTTACGGCACAAAGCCAAATGCTTTTTTAGAAGAACAATTGGCAAAAATTACTGCCGGAAAAATAATTTTTCCTTGTGATGGAGAAAGTAGAAATGGCGTTTTTGCTGCAAAAAAAGGATGGAATGTGCAAGCTTTTGATTTAAGTGAAGAAGGTTATAAAAAAGCCATCTTGCTGGCGAAGGAAAATAAAGTTTCCATTTCCTATCAATTAGCAGATGCAATGGAAGTGGAATATCCAAAGGAATCTGTTGATGTTGTTGCATTAATTTACGCACACTTTCCGGAAACGATTAGAAAAAAAATTCACCAAAAAATAATAAATTGGCTGAAACCTGGAGGTTTTGTAATTTTAGAAGCGTTTAATCCGCTACAACTGAATAATAATTCCGGTGGACCAAAAGAGCTTTCGATGCTTTATACCAAAGAAATATTGGCGAATGATTTTAAAAATTTAATGACACAAGAATTGGATTTAAAAACAATTATTTTAGATGAAGGAAAATATCATCAAGGCAAAGCGGATGTAATCAGATACGTTGGAAAAAAAGAAAAATAAAACAGAAAAAAATGAACGTAGAAAAATTAATAAAAGAAAAAAAAGCAACCATTATTGATGTGAGAACTGCGGCTGAATTTATGGGCGGAAATGTTTCCGGCTCCATTAATATTCCATTGCAAGAAATTCCGCATCGAATGGAGGAACTAAAAAAATTAAACCAACCTTTTGTGCTTTGTTGTGCAAGCGGAAATCGCAGCGGTCAAGCACATCAATACTTGGCTAAAAATGGACTGGAATGCTACAATGGCGGATCGTGGTTAGATGTAAATTATTTTCATTCTCAAACAATTAAAAAATAATTATTATGATAAATACAATTAAAAATTTATTGGGTTTTGGTACTAAAGTAGATTATGCCCAATTACATAAAAATGGAGCTACTGTGTTGGATGTACGCAGTAAAGCAGAATATCAACAAGGTCATATTAAGGGTTCTTTAAACATTTCTGTTGATCAACTCAGTAATAATTTAAACAAGTTGAAAGACAAAAACAATCCGATTATTACTTGTTGCGCATCTGGAATGCGAAGCGCATCAGCAAAAAATATTTTAAAATCAAATGGTTTTAAAGAAGTTTATAATGGAGGTGGTTGGAGCAGTTTGCAAAATAAAATAAGTAAATAAATTTAAACTAAAATTTATGAAAGCACGTCTGTTTACTGGCTGGACAATAACAAGAGCATTGTATCTTTTTATCGGAATCGTTTTTATCATTCAATCGGTGATAAGTAACGAATGGTTAGGAATTTTGATTGGAACTTATTTTGCAGCAATGGGATTATTTGCTTTTGGTTGTGCAGCCGGAAATTGTTTTGTACCCAATGCTAAACAAAAACCGACTTCTGAATTGGATGAAATAAAATCAGAATAAAAATTAATTTTTTTCTCTTACTGATTCGATTCCGATTTGAATCGATATAATTTTAAATGCTTATTTTCGAGGTTTTAAATTTTGAGGAAATGAGCACAGAACCTAAAATAGCTGTTATTGGCGGAGGAAGTTGGGCAACAGCTATTGTAAAAATATTAGCTAATAATCTTTCCGATAAAATTATTTGGTGGATTCGGAATCCCGAAACGATTGATTTTATTAATAAATACAAACACAATCCCAATTATTTAAGTTCGGTTGAGTTTGAAACTGAAAATTTAATTTTAGAAAGCAACTTGCATAAAGTGGTGGCTGCGGCTGATATTTTAATAATGGCTGTTCCTTCGGCTTTTTTAAAAGATGCACTTAAAAGTTTAACCTCCGCTGATTTAAAAAACAAACTGATTTTTTCTGCTATCAAAGGAATTGTGCCCGAAAATAATTTAATTGTTGGCGAATTTTTTAATCAAGTATATGACGTTCCGCTTGATTCTATTGGTGTAATAACCGGTCCTTGTCATGCGGAAGAAGTAGCAATGGAAAAATTATCTTACCTCACTGTTGCTTCTAACAATACTGAAAACGCCAATTTTGTGGCTTCTAAATTAAACTGTCGCTATATTAAAACTACTATTTCGGATGACATTCACGGAACGGAATATTCTGCTGTTTTAAAAAATATTTTCGCTATTGCCAGCGGAATTTGTCATGGTTTGGGTTATGGCGATAATTTTCAAGCGGTATTAATATCCAATGGAATTCAGGAAATAGAACGCTTTGTAAATGCAGTACATCCTATTTCGCGCGACATAAATAGTTCGGCTTATTTAGGCGATTTGTTGGTAACGGCTTATTCGCAATTCAGTCGCAACCGCACTTTTGGAAGTATGGTTGGAAAAGGTTATTCGGTTAAATATGCGCAATTTGAAATGAATATGGTTGC
>DATLTG010000342.1:0-3402 GCA_035533735.1 Bacteroidia bacterium | reverse complement strand
TGTATGGATGCCGCTTGACAAACCCAGGATCTATCACAGTTATCAATTAGCGAAACCGTAAATGGAGGAACCGTGTGCAGGAAAGCTGCTCGCACGGGTCTGTGGGGGAGCGGGGAGGAAACGAACCGCTCTACCCGGAATTTCGATCCCAATTATTCTAATCGATTCTTTAAAGAGATTAATAATTTTATCATTGTTATTTTTTCTATCAAATTTTTCGCAAATTGTAATGTATTTCTTTAAGCGATACAATTTTTCGAATAACTCAAGAATCAAATATTTAACTAATGTATTATTTTCATTAATAAACATATCAATATTACATGTGGACTTGTCTTTGACTCCTTATTTGCAGTAAAATCATTGCTATTTCCTTTAATTTCTCCATTAATTCTTCAGTAGTATTCCTTTCAAATGAGGTTTTAGTAAGATATTTTTTAATTATTTCAAAGTCAATCTTAACTAAAATATTTATTTCATTAAATTCTTGATGTAGATTTTCTAATACTTTTTTAGATATAATAAAATATTTATCATAAAGAAGTTCAAGATAATTTTCTCTATTAGTTTTCTCTATAAAATCAATTAATTTAATAAGAAACTTAGTTTCAAAAGTAGATTCTTTCTGTTCTTTTATTTTTTTTAATTGAAGTATAGCACTTGCTATTGTACCAATTAAATTTTCTTCAGTTATTAGAAATGAATCACTCATTTTAGTTACAATATTAATGATATTATAGCATGATAAAAAGGACCATCAGTCTCATATATAAATTTAGAATTTAAGAGCTTTGATAAAATTCGTGAAGTATCCTCAGCATTTAAATTAAATATTTTCTGTAATTGTAATGAAGACGTCTTTTCGTTATTTTCAATTTTTTTTAAAACATCTATGTACATTTTATCCAAGTTAGTTACATAAATAGTTTCATTTTTATCATTAACAATTATTAAATTTATTCCATTTTCTATCAATATGTCTTTATCAGATTGATCATATTTTTTCTTTAGTCTAAGGATTTTGGTTATTCCGGTAAATAATTCCTCCCTTTCCCAATTTCCTGCTTTAAATGCAATAAATATATTTTTATCTTTTTGATATTTTTCAATAATTCTTGAAAAGGCGATATTTATAAATTCATAATCAAGTGGATCTGCACCAAATAAATTAATAACTATAAGGGTTAGTTCTACTATTCCATCCATTTTTTGATCAATAAAGTTACTTACAGGTTTTCCAAATAAGTGCAAAGCCATGTTCGATTTTAGTATATCTTTAACAATATTTATTTCTAATTTATTCATTATCAGAAATTAAGCATTATTTGCGTACCAGGGAAATATGTCTTTTCAAATATAATTAATCCATTTTTACAATCATATTTCAACATATATTTGTCAGTTCGAATTAATAAAGTACCCTTCATATTATCTGTAAATTTTGCAATTTTGGCCAAACCACGACCATGATTATTAATCTCATCAGAAGTATTACCTTCCTTAAAAAGCCAATTCAAAATTTGAATGTCAGTTTTTAAAGTTCTTTTAGAAGAAGGTTTCCTTTTAACATAACTATTGATGAACCCAATTCCGTAATCAAATATGCAAAACGTCGTTTTCTGATATCTATTTGAATATATGGATGCTATTCCCCATGATTCACTATGATCCCAAACATTCTTTGTGGCTTCATTAATAGCACTAATATAATCCTTTTTTATAAATTCTATTTTTTCAATATTTAAATTATTTATAAATCCATATTTTATTATTAACCATAAATGTGTGGTAAACCCATTGAAGAAATTTTTTATTTCATCCTCAAAACTGCTACCTTCTTTAACTGGTATAATTGCAATCGGCCAAAAAATGGAATTCAAATTATAATCAGTTTGCTTTACTGACGTTTTCCAAAACCTCGTTTTGTTTTCGTTTAAGGCATTTGAATAGGCATCAATTTTAAGATTTCCATATAACTTAAGCATATCAATTAACCCAAAACTTGATAGAACATTAAAAATATTTTCAGAGCAATTCGAAATTCTGGTTTCAATATTTAATCCGATTTTTATTTTATAATTCACAATTGCAGAAACAATAAGTAATAGATACATTGCCCCGGGAAGAGTAATATAAATAGTTTTTGAGAAATTTAACTCAATAATTAGAAATATATTATTTTTCGAAATACTAAAAATATTGTTATAATATGCAAATATTTTATAGTCAACTTTTGAGTCAAAACCTAAGGTTAGTATATTTTGATTATTACGGACTTCCAAATTAAATACTTTTGGAAATTTGTTAACAATATAAAGTTACAATTCGAATTAATTTCCTTAATTGTATTCATTCCTGAGGTGTGGCCTAAAAATAATAGAAAGAACTATAACAATTGATAAATACATACTTAAACACTTAATAATATTTCCAGAACAAAGTTATGTTTTTGGATTAAGTTTAAATGATTAAGGTCGAATATTTCAGCAGATTCTTCCTGTCAAATACTTGAGTCAAATTTATTCAGTTAATGTTAATGTTAATGTTAAAGGATATAGTTGAAATACGCATCAAGAAGTATTTTCTAAGTATTTTTATACATATATAGTAAAAGGATTTTTTCAAAATTAGTCCTGTTCTAACTCTATACTTTCTTAAAAATGTATGGTCAAATATATCTTCAGTTGCATTTTCTTAAGGTTTTTCACAGTTAACCGACTAATCTCAGTTTATTACAATTATCGGATTTAACAGATTGATTTTCAATTATATAATTTGCATTTATAAACTTAGCGTTTCATAGCCTCGTAAAGCGCAAAGATGAAACGCCATCACAAGGTCATCAAAATATTTTAGATTTGGTATATGGAAGTTAAAAATTAACTATATATTTAGTGTAAGAAAACTGTGCTTTTTAAAAAGTTGGCACCATTTTTTGAAATTTAAGTGACCTTACCAAGGCAATATATTGAGGACTATTGGTTTCATATTGATTTGCAATTGTTATTGCATTATTTTCTCTCTTTTTACATACATACAAATATAGCTCCGCTCCAACTTTTGAAATTGGGTAGGCGGCGTAAGATTATTTCTTACGCCGCCCTCTTACACCACCGTATTTACCGGTCTGGTATACGGTGGTTTATTAAAATAATGTTTTCTGAGTTTGCCATTTGTACGAATCTATCCGGATAAGTAGTACGACACGAACAGAGTACTTTATTTTGGTAAGTTCTTTGATGCTATGTATTAAATGGCGGTGGGCCCGTCGGAACCGGTGTTCAGGACTGAAATTATTATTAGCCTTTAACTGCTTGTTATTAAATGAATTATGTTTTATTGAGGTACAATAGAGGTACAAAGTTTGAGAAAAGAACGTCAAATCAAAATCAATAAAAAGAA
>DATLTG010000341.1:0-3131 GCA_035533735.1 Bacteroidia bacterium | reverse complement strand
ATCAAAATCATTTAAATCAAAATACACCAAACGGTTATCGCCCCGATAACTACCATAATTTTCAACATGTAAGTCTCCGCAAGTCCAGCAAGTAGGTGATTGAGGCAGAGGTTCGGCCGCACTCAAATCTTCATAGAAAATGTGGCAGGTTCCGCGAAAAAATCTGAATGCATTCTCTGCCATCAACTGGCATTTCATGGAAGCAAGCTCAGACTTTGAATGGCTATTAAATTTTAAAATTCTTTCTGTTATTTGTTGCATTTTATAATTATGTTGTAGAATGTGAAATTTAATACAAATAGAAGCATTCAGGATGAGGATTAAGGAAATAAATTATTCAAAAACTACACCGCTTGGAATTTTCCAAAAAAGATTAGATAAAGTAATTCTGTGATTTATTGAGTATAATGAAAGTTTTCCGCATCATTATTTATTAAATTCTTAAACTTTTGAATTGTAATTTATGTGTATCATCTTCCTATGCCATTAATCGAACTTTGAAATGTATGTCCATTAACTGTTCCGGTAACCTTAACCAACACCTGGATTTTTTAGAAGGCACCAGATACAGGCCTTATGACATAACCCTACGCACCTTTGTTTAATGTTACCATCCACCACCTCAAGTACTATTAAATCGACCTGGCTGATGTCTTTTACACCGTGCTCTCTTGTGGCCATTTGTAATTCTTCGATTGACATCATTGACTGTTTCAGTCCAAGTTGCAACACCTTGCCGTCCATCACTATTAAAATTTTTTCTCCTTGTACAATTTTACTGAACGCCGAAGATTTTCGGAGAAATAGCTTAAAAATATAATTACAAATAAACAGTCCTAAGGCCGCAGCGATGCCACCTTGAAGCGTAGAGTCGTTACCCACCATAGCATTCTGAACACTATTGTTTATTAACAGAATAAATACCAGATCAATTATAGACAATTGAGCAAGTTTCTTTTTTCCGAATAGTCGAATGGCTCCTATAATAAAAATATAAATGGCGACGGACTTTGCCATTATTATGAGGAAAGGAATAAAATTGGGCAAGAGTTATTTTTTTAAGAGTTAAAATTATTGAAAAGATATTGAAAGTAATTGTATGGACTGCTTTATCAAAATCGATATGAAGACGACCTGGAAATACTTATTGCTTAATTCAAGCTGTTTAAAAATGTATCAAGTTTAAGTGCCAATTTACTTTTGTAATTTTAAATTATTAGCCGAGCAGCAGCAATTAGTAACCAACAATCTTAATTTACAAATTTCATTATTACTAAAAATAAATCCATGGAAAACTATTCACATAAAAAATATTCATTTGAGATTTTTGCTGTATCAGTTACAAAAGCAACTGGCAGTACAGTAGCGTTTATAATCGCTTTGTTAATTGTATTAATTTGGGCTATTTCTGGACCTATATTTCATTATTCTGAAACCTGGCTAACTATTATTGGTATCGGCACCAATATAATAACTTTCTTAATGGTATTTTTAATTCAAAAAGCGCAAAACAAAGACTCACTTGCAATTCAATTAAAACTTAATGAACTTGTAGCGACGCACGAGTTTGCCAGTAACCGGCTACTCAATGTCAAAAATATGACAGAAGATGAGTTAAGGGTTATTCATAAATATTATTCCAAGCTAAGTGATTTTACCAAAAAAGAAGATACTCCACAGCAGTCCCATTCTATAGATGAAATTAGCGCGCAACATGATTTTAAAAATGAAATGGAACAAGAATTAAAGGATACAACTGGAAAAACGGATGGCGTAAACTCATAGCACTAACGCATATCATAGAGACAATACAGCATCGTACGTTTTGAAAATTTTGCTGTAGATATTATAAATACTTGTGAGAATTATTATTGAACTCGTCTTCTAAAAACTCTACTCCAGTTCTAAAAGGATAATTCTGTTTTTTTAGAAAATCTAAATTCGTTTTATACTGTTCTGGAAATTTCTTGAATTCTCCTGCCATACGTTTTAATCCGGCGGGACACAAATATGCAGGTGTGTTTTGACCTTCAATACCCAAAGAAGAAATTGTTTCATCAAATAATTCTTCTGACACGTCTACGTCAAATAAAGTTTTAACTGCTTTGTTGGTTAGTTGTATAAAATACGGAATGCGCACAACTTTATATCCGAACGTTTTGTAAGTCGTCCCGATTACAGAATCCAATGGCAACGGCTACGTGGCTCAAGCCAAAATTGATCTGTGAAGTTTCCTATAGGGAAATGATTTCCGATGGAGTGATGCGGCATCCCTCCTTTAAAGGAATGCGCGATGATAAAAGCCCTGCTGAAGTTGTGAAAGAAAAAGCAAAATCAACAGAAAAAATAATCAGGTTTCCTTCTTCAGACCATAACAAAAAGAAGTCCGGGAAAAGTAATGCATCCACGATAAAAAAAAGTGAGGTAGCATCAAAACTTTTGCACAGCGCAGAAGACACAACGCGCAAAACCCTTTTAAATCCAAAGGAAAAATCACAAACCAGGAAGATCAACGGGAAGAACATTACTTTTAATAATCTAGATAAGATTTATTTTCCAAAAAAGAAAGTTACTAAACGGAATGTAATAAATTATTATTATCTCGTTGCTCCTTTCATGATGCCTTACATGAAAGACAGGCCCCAAACCCTTATAAGATATCCTAATGGTATTAACGGCAAATCATTTTATCAAAAAGATGTGACTGGAAAAGCTCCTGACTGGGTAAAAAAATTTCCTTACAACAGTGAAAGAGGAGGGAAGCGAAATTTCATGGTGTGTACCAATGAAGCAAGCCTTCTGTTAATAGCCTCTATGGGAGGATTGGAGATGCATCCATGGAGTAGCCGCGCACAGAAGCCTGATAATCCTGACTGGTGTATCATAGACCTGGATCCTTCGTCCAACAACACTTTTAACCAGGTGATTATCGCAGCACAAACCACTAAAAAAATACTGGATGCCATTGATGTTCCTGCATATTGTAAAACCTCCGGCGTCACAGGGCTGCATATTTATATACCATTGGAAGCAAAATACAATTATGAACAAAGTAAAGAATTTGCGAGAATGTTGGTAACGATTGTTCAACAAGAAATTACTTCTTTTACGAGTATAGAACGGATTATCGA
>DATLTG010000340.1:0-2546 GCA_035533735.1 Bacteroidia bacterium | reverse complement strand
AGAGCTGAATTTAAAAGGAACTGACGAATTTATAAATACATCTGTTATCAAAAATGATGCACTTGAACTGATTCCAAAAGTGTGTGGAATTACCGTAAATACAGTTCATGGAAATGAAAATAGTATTGAAAAAGTGTTTCAGAAATTTCATCCACTTACTGAAAGTATGGAAGGCGCAGCATTTTTATTTGTTTGTGAACAGGAAAAAATTCCTTGTGCTCAAATTCGCGCGGTGAGTAATTATGTTGAACGTAGAAATAAGGAAAATTGGAACATTCCACTTGCGCTTAAAAATGCAAATGAAAAAATGATTGAAATTTTAAATGCATTTTAAACGATGAACTTAACGCTTGGCTTTTCTCCTTGTCCGAATGATTGCTTTATTTTTGATGCGCTCATTCATCATAAAATTGATACCGAAGGTTTAACTTTTAATGTATTAATGCTTGATGTGGAAACGCTTAACCAGAAAGCGTTTAAAGGAGAAATTGACATCACCAAATTAAGTTATCACGCTTACGCTTATCTCACCAAAAAATATATTTTATTAGATGCCGGAAGTGCTTTGGGAAATAATTGCGGACCTTTGTTAGTTGCAAGTTCAAAGTTGCAAGTTCAAAGTTCTACTAAAATTGCCATTCCTGGAAAATATACTACCGCTAATTTCCTTTTATCTTTAGCATTTCCAGAAGCAAAAAATAAAATTGAAATGCTATTTTCTGACATTGAAGATGCAGTTTTAAATGGAAAAGTAGATGCAGGACTTATCATTCACGAAAATCGTTTTACCTACGAACAAAAAGGATTAAAAAAAATAATGGATTTAGGCGAATATTGGGAAAGCACTTATCAATCGGCTATTCCGCTTGGTGGAATTGTTGTAAAAAGAAATTTTTCAACTGAATTACAACACAAAATAAATCGAGTGTTGAGAAAAAGTGTAGAATTTGCATTTGCTAATCCCACGTCATCACTTACTTTTGTAAAAGCAAATGCACAAACTATGAGCGAAGAAGTGATGCAAAAACACATTCAATTATACGTAAATAAGTATTCTGTCGATTTAGGTAGTGAAGGGAAAAAAGCCATTTATACTTTATTCGAAAAAGCTGAAAACTTAGGTGTTATCACTAAAATAAATGAAAAAATATTTTTAGATTAAATTTAAGGGAGGTTCTATAAATACATTCGCATCAAAATTTTCATCGTTTTTTATAGACAATGAAAAATTTTGTAACACTATCTGGAGGGCGGAGCGTAAAAAAATAATTAGTAATTATTTTTAGCGAACGAGCCAGCTTGTAGGGTAGGAAGAAAAATTGAAGCAGTATATGAAAAATGATGAAAACCATAAGGGAACAAAAACAACAAACAATCTGACTGCGTTATATTTTTTTGAAATAGCAACGGCTATTACAAAAAAATATGTCTTGCATCTTATTTATTATTTTTGTTTTTTGAAAGAAATATATTTATAGAACCTCCCTAAAAATGATTGTAGTAACAGGCGCAGCCGGATTTATAGGAAGTTGTTTGGTTAGCAAACTAAACAGCGAAGGATTTTTCGATATCGTTTTAGTGGATGATTTTTCGAATGCGGAAAAAAATAAAAATTTTGAAGGAAAAAAATTCAGCCAAAAAGTGCATCGCAACGATTTTAATCAATGGCTTTCAGAAAATCATACGTTAGTTGAATTTATTTTTCACATTGGTGCACGCACCGACACCACAGAATTTGACACTAAAATTTTTGATGAACTCAATTTAAATTACACCAAACAAATTTGGAATAATTGTGTTGAATTCGGCTTGCCATTAGTGTATGCTTCTTCCGCAGCAACTTACGGTTTGGGCGAATTTGGTTACGATGATAATCACGATATTATCGAAAAATTAAAACCATTAAATCCTTACGGAGATTCAAAAAATGACTTTGATAAATGGGCGATTCAACAAAAACGAGCACCTTACTTTTGGGTTGGTTTGAAATTTTTTAATGTTTACGGACCTAATGAATATCACAAAGACAGAATGGCTTCCGTTATTTTTCATGCTTTTCAGCAAATTTCCGAAAAAGGTTCGATGAAATTATTTCGCTCTCATAATCCGACATACAAAGATGGCGAGCAATTGCGCGATTTTGTGTATGTAAAAGATGTGGTGGATGTTTGTTTCTTTTTGTTGAATCATCGAAAAAATTCAGGTATTTATAATTTAGGATCTGGAAAAGCACGTAGTTTTTTAGATTTGGCGAAAAACACATTTGCAGCTTTACATAAAAAGGAAAACATTGATTTTATTGACACTCCAATTGATATACGCGATAAATACCAATATTTTACCGAAGCCAACATCGCAAAATTAAAAGCAATCGGTTACACCAAAAACTTTTTTTCCTTAGAAGATGGCGTGAAAGATTACGTTCAAAATTATTTGGTTCAAAACAACTATTTTTGATGGAAGGATTTTCACAAAAACCCCAATTAGATCCAGAAGATTTTTACTACAGTCCCGAAGGATATATCATTTTCACAGAAAAATACCAT
>DATLTG010000339.1:0-4585 GCA_035533735.1 Bacteroidia bacterium | reverse complement strand
AAGCGAGTGGACCGCCAACGCCTAAACCTATCGACATAGAAGTTAGTGGAGATAATTTTGAAGATTTGGTAAGCACTTCAACTCAATTAAAACATTATTTAGATTCCTTGCAAATTGGTGGAATAGAAGATTTACGATCTGATTTAGAAAATCATAAACCACAAATTGTTTTTGATATTGATCGCGAACGCGCTAACAGAGAAGGCATTTCAACAGCACAAATCGGAATGGAAATTCGAGATGCGGTTTTCGGAAAAGAAGTTTCTAAATTTCGAGCTGCGAATGATGAATATCCAATTGAACTGCGTTATGAAAGAGATCAACGCGATAACATTGATGCATTAAATAATTTAAAAATTACTTATCGCGATATGAATATGGGCGGAAAAATACGTCAAGTGCCAATGTCAGCATTTGTGAAAATTCATTATTCTTCTTCTTACGGAGGTATCAAACGCAAAAATAATAAGCCCCTCATTTCGCTTACTTCCAACGTGCTTAGCGGTTACAATGCCAACAAAGTGGTTGCCGATATTCAGACTGCCATAACAAGTTTCAAAGCTCCTGATGGTGTTCAAATAAAAATGGGTGGCGAACAAGAAGATCAAAAAGAAACCGCTTCGTTTTTAGGTCATGCGATGCTCATTTCACTGATGTTAATCTTCTTGATTTTGGTTACGCAATTTAATTCCATCAGCAAACCATTTATTATTTTGAGCGAAATTGTTTTTAGCTTAATTGGCGTGATGCTCGGCTTTTCTATTTTTAAAATGGATATGTCTATAGTGATGACAGGCGTTGGTTTTATTGCCTTAGCGGGAATTGTAGTTCGAAACGGAATCTTGCTGGTAGAGTTTACAGATTTATTGCGAGAACAAGGATATAATACAATGGATGCCATTATTGAAGCCGCAAAAACAAGGATGACCCCTGTAATATTAACAGCTTGCGCCACGATACTTGGTTTGATACCATTAGCAATTGGCTTTAATATTGATTTTGTTACTATGTTCACTGAATTAAATCCACACATTTATTTTGGTGGCGACAGTGTTGCTTTTTGGGGTCCACTTTCATGGACAATGATTTTCGGATTATCATTCGCCACCGTTATTACACTTATAGTTGTTCCGGTAATGTACTTGTTGGCGGATAATGCAAAAATTAAATCAAAAAAATTGATTGAAGAATTTTCAGCGACAAAATAAAAATGCCTGAAACGAAGGAAATAGAGTTGGCTGGTTGGTGATTTGTAAAATGTAAATCGCTATTTTTATAAAAAAACAATTATGGCGCATATATACAATTTGGCAGTAATGCAAATATCATAGATAAAGGTTCTTCTCAAAAATAAACTGGAATGATAAAATCAGAAAAACTATCAAGTGGACTTACAGGAATTTCGGGAGAATATTTTGTTGCTGCAGAACTTTCAAGACGCGGATTCATGGCTTCGATAACTTTGAGAAATAATGACAGTATAGATATTCACGCATCAAAACTTTCCAACAATAAAATATTTGCGATTCAAGTAAAAACGAATCAATATGGAAGTCGCTCATGGATTCTGAATAAAAAATCCGAGCTTCATCAAAAGGAAAATTTTTTTTACATTTTTGTTTCATTAAAAGGAGAAGCCGAGCGACCAGAATATTTTATTGTACCAAGTAAAACATTAGCCGACTTTGTAAAACGAAATCACGCCAGCTGGTTGGCAACTCCCGGTAAAAAAGGTCAAGCACATAATGACAGTACAATGAGAAAATTTGATGATCTAAATGGAGAATACTTAGAAAAATGGGAACTGCTTGCGTAAAATGTACTGTTACTATACCTTTTGGTAAAATATTCCTGAAATGTCAAAGGTTTAATTTCGTCCCTACGGGACTTTTTGTCGTTATTTGTTTTTCATTTCTACCTATATTTTGTACCTACGGAACGTAAAAAAATATTTTTAAACGACCGCAAGAAAATTAAATCACAATTATCCCGTTAGGGATTACATATTGGTAGCAATATCCAATCATAATTTCAAACAATCACACAGAAAAAATAAATTAGGTCAATAGTTTGCAAGTAAACGCAGGGCGATATTTAACCAATGAACTTCCTACGAAGATTTGTATTTTAAAATTTTAATTTCCTTTTAACGAAGCATCGAAAACCGACTTGAGAATATTATGTTGTCAACTGGCGCCATTATCACTTCTAGTTAATTCAAAAATCAATAAAACGAAGAAAAATAATGTAATTAAATTTATACTCACTGCTGTTCCTATTCCAAACTCAAAATTAAGTCCAGATTCAGTATAAAATGAAATATTATTTAAATGTATATTAATTGTTCGGATTCCATAAAAGATTGTAACTATAATTAAAGCCCATTGTTTACCTGTTACCATTTTATAAGCAATCCAACAAGTTAATAACTCTATAGCAACAGCCGACATTCCAAAACCACTACTAATTTTTTGGGAGATAATTAACATATAGAAATCAATCAAAAATGATAAAATTGTCCAACTAAAAATAATTGACTTTAAGATTTTACCTTTCATGTCTATGATAATTTATATTTTTTTAATTGCCGTTAACATCTAATGTACTTAACTCTAACTAAAATCTATATCCCCTTTTTTATAAATAAGCCTAAATAATCTAAATCAAAAATAGAAACTTTTATTTATAACTCATAAAAGATATATCTTCTGAAAAAACAAGACAGCGAAAAAAATTGTCTTTCTGTTGAAATGAAGAAACTAAATAAGATGTTTCAAAAAATTATTTTTTCGATACATAATTAATTCCTACTATCAATTCCCCACATTAATTTGGTGCGAATGGTTTTCAAAAAATTTTGTTGATTGAACTTAATCAGATTTAATTTGAAATTTTCTTTTTTCAAAATCATTTCCATCGAAGCATCAATTACGGCAGTCCGAGAATCCAATGAAACAAGGTAATGCGGACTTCTGCCTTCCACACGAATTTTCAAACTATGTGTATCCGGAATAATTACCGGACGCACATTCAAATTATGTGGAGCAATAGGCGTAATAATAAAATTTTCTGAATCGGGCGCTACTATTGGTCCGCCACAACTAAGCGAATAAGCCGTAGAACCAGTTGGAGTAGAAATAATCAATCCATCTGCCCAATAAGAATTTAAAAATTCATCATCAATATATGCATGAATGGTCATCATGGCGGAAGAATCTTTTTTCAAAACGGTAAATTCATTCAGCGCATAATTCATATCGCCAAATAAATTGGAGCTTGTTTTTAAATTTAATAAGGTACGTTTGTCAAGCGTAAATTGTTTGTTGTAAAGTGCTTCAATGGCGATTGAAATTTCTTCTTTCGCCACGTTAGCAAGGAATCCCAACCTTCCGGTATTAATTCCGAGAATTGGAATGCCTGAATTTTTTACAAAAGAAATAGTTTCTAATAAAGTTCCATCTCCGCCAAGGCTTAACAAATAATCTACTTTATTTATAATGTCAGCATGCGTTTTAAAGGTTTCTGTTTTGAATTTCAAAAATTTATTTTTTTGAAGAAAGTTGTGAAACGGCTCAAACAGAACGATTTCTGCTTGATGTTGTTGAAGCGCTTGCAATAAATCATTCATTTTGTCTGAAAGATTTTGCTTTGATGATCGTCCGTAAATAGCTATTTTCATGATTGAAAAATTGTTTTATAAAGGTGCTGTAAAATGTAAAAAAATACCACTTTGCATTTGTCGGTTTACCGAATATTCTATCCGAAAAACGCCATCGTAATACGTTGTTAAATCAAGCCCAACGCCTGTTCCGTAAAGCCATGAATTAGCTAATGAATTGTACATATAATTTTCATTGTCCTGTACGTATCCAATGTCGGAAAAAATACCGGCATAAACAGCAAAATATGGTTTATTGAATTTGTCCCATTTCAAAAATTTTATTTTCTCAACGCGCGGTTTAATAATTTCATAACGCAATTCATTTTTCATTAATCCAAAATCTTGTCCGTTGATAACGAAATATTCATATCCTCTTACGTAATTGCTGTAACCGAGTGCACGTTCCACATAATACGGTTGCAGATTATTATCTGAAAATTTTCCTTTTAAAGCCGATGAAAAATAAAAACGATTGCTCAATTTCCAATATTTTTTAGCACTTGCTTCTATATAAAACACATCTAAATTAGTGTTTTGTTGAATACCCAAACCTAATTTTGTAATACCAATTCCCAATAAATATCCTTTTAGTGGATAAGGTTTCGAGTCGCGATGATCAGAAGTAAAAGAAGCATCGGCTGAAAAAAAATTCATTGTTGTGCTGTTTTCACTGAAATAATCGCTCGCCAAAGATTGTAACGAATCGGTAATGGAGCATTTGTTGTAACGCACTTCTGCAGAATAATGGTTGTAAATACCTTGTCGGTTCGAGTAATTGATTTGCGTATAAAAATTTTTACGTGCGTAACCATTCGCATCATTATAATATTTTAATACGTTATTTTCAGTCGCGTAATCTGTTTCGTGATTACGTGCATAAACCACCGAAAAACCGAATCCACTGTTTTCTTTTTTGTTGATGTA
>DATLTG010000338.1:0-3472 GCA_035533735.1 Bacteroidia bacterium | reverse complement strand
AAAAAATTATTTTTGGCGACTTGGAAATAAAAAAACAGCCAGTGCTTTTACTCGATTTATCCCATGTAAATACTTCTTATGAAAGTATCGGATTAAAACCTATTGATGGAGTTCTTGGAAGTGATTTACTTTTAAAATACGATGCCATTATTGATTATAAAAAATGTGAATTAAGGCTTACAAATAAAACTAAAAAATAATTTTTCGGTTTATTTTTGAGTCAAATTTATTCAAAATAAATTCCATTAATTTGACTATTTTTGTACCTCAAAAAAATATTTTTTCATGACAGCAATTATAGCTCCTTCTATTCTTTCGGCTGATTTTTCAGATTTAAAAAAAGACATCGAAATGGTGAATAACAGCCAAGCCGATTGGTTTCATTTAGATGTAATGGACGGAGTTTTTGTGCCAAACATTTCTTTCGGATTTCCCGTTATTAAAGCAATTCAAAAACACGCAAAAAAACCATTAGATGTACATTTAATGATTGTGAAACCAGATAATTTTATCACTCAATTTAAAGAAGTTGGCGCCAACATTTTAACAGTTCATATCGAAGCTTGTATCCATTTACATCGCACTGTTCAAGCTATAAAAGCTGCTGGAATGAAAGCAGGAGTTGCCATTAATCCACATACTTCGGTTAGCTTATTGGAAGATATAATTTCGGATATTGATTTAGTTTGTGTGATGTCTGTAAATCCTGGTTTTGGCGGACAAAAATTTATTGAAAATACCTTTACAAAAGTTGCTCAATTAAAAGAAATGATTTCAAGAAAATCTGCTCACGCAAAAATAGAAATTGATGGTGGCGTTGATTTAAAAAACGCTGCTGCACTTATAAAAGCAGGCGCTGATGTTTTGGTTGCAGGCAACACTGTTTTCTCTTCTGCCAATCCTACAGAAACTATTTTTCATTTAAAAAATATTGGAAATTAATTTTTAAAAATAATTTTTCAGACACCAGCATAATCACTCAAATAGTGAAAATTAGGCATCAATTTTCCGTTGCGTGTAATAGTAGCGCGTTCAATAATTTTTTCCGAGTCTGCTTCTAATAGGGAAGGGAAAACACGTTCCACCAAATCGTGTCCGAAACCATCGGACGAATCTCTTGGCAATTCGCAAGGCAAATTATCAATCGCCATAACGGTAATGGAGTTTTTACTAAAAGGAATATCTAAATTTTCTGTAGTTGGATTGTATCCATAAAAAGGTTCTTCGATAGTACTTGCTTTAAGCGTACTTGGAATTGAACCATCTATATCGCAGGTAATATCAGCGATTACACTAATGTGGAAATTAGGAGATTTCATATCCGATTTTGTAAATAATTTCGGAGAACGAGGATCCCAATAGTTTGCTGAAACGAGCATATCTGCTACTTTTGTAAAAGGTAAAAAAGTAGAAAAATATTTATCCGGATGCGCAAAAAAATCTTTCAATGTCCATGACGAACCATCTTTTGCATCGTGATAATCTTTAGAATGCAACTGACAATAAACCGGTTCGCGATACGAATGATGTAGAAATTCGTAAGGTGTAACTTTTCTGATTTTTAACGCACTAAAAGTTTCAATCGCACCATTCGCAACTCTTCCTCCACCAGTTAAAACAATTTTAATGTTAGGTAATTTGGCGCGTTTTAATTCCTCTTCTAATTCCGATTTATCGCGACATTTATTAGCAGCTTTCAGATGAAACAAATCGTATTTTTTTCCGTAACCGAGAATTCCATTGTAAGCACCTACAATTCCGGCATATCTTCCAAAACCAATAATTCGATTATGTTCACTATCAGTGAGTGTTTCGTAATCAATCAGTTCAATTTTATTTTCGATAAGTGCACGCATTAATTTTTGATTGTGCGGTTGTTTTTTAATAGTATGCGAAAAGAAAAAATATTTTTTATTCGGGATTAAATTAGCAATCGGCACTTCTTTAACACCCATTAATACATCACAATTACTCAAATCTTTCTGAACGGTTAATCCGAAAGCTTTGTATTCTTCATCGCTGTAACATCTGGTTTCACTGGGTTGAATATAAATTTCTAAATCAGTATAAGTACGCAATAATTCGCTGCACTCAAGCGGTGTTAAAGGAACTCGTTTGTCGGGAGGCATTTTTCCTTCACACAAAATCCCTACTTTTATTTTTGTCATAACATTTATTTTTTGCTGCAAAAGTAAAACAAAATAGAAAAGAAGCGGTATCTTTGCAGCTAAAGATTGTTCATTGAAATCATGGGGCTGACAGGTATTGACAGCAGGATGAATGAATAAGTAAGCATGCCGAGCGTTGTGAACATGGCTCGAAAATCCTAATTCTCACAATTTCAAATGGCGAGTCTAACTACGCCCTTGCTGCTTAATACCAAGTATTAATCTAGCAACGCTTTCCGGAAAGCTTTTCTTTTCAGCGTTCCGAATAAAGTGCCGAAAATGAAAAGATAGTGTAAAAGAGTTTCGATTTTACGCGAAAATAAAGAAACTAAGTTTGTTGTTGGCTCGCATTTTTGCCGGCAGCATTCCGAAAATCAAAAAGATGCTACGTATGTAGAAAGCTTATTAATTCCTTGTTTGGACGAGGGTTCGAATCCCTCCGGCTCCACTCTAAGGGAAGAATCACTCAAACGAGGATTCTTCCCTTTTTTATTTCCCTTAAAACCCTTGTTATTACTACAAATTAATTCAACAACCGAATTTACTTTCAGGGTTCGATAATTTTTATTTTCAAAAATATTTTTTTAGGAAATGTCAATACTACTTTGTACAGCCGCGAAGCCAGTGGAAATATTTTGAGTATTTACGAACGTAAGCAAGACAGTGTAAAAGTAAGCGAATGGGATATGTACGGCAGCAGCAGAATTGGGACATTAGATACTGCATTATTAGTATATCCGCGCACTCCGTTATTGCCTATTGCTTTTATATTTAACCCTTACGATACCAGCCGAACCATTTACACCGAAGGACAAAAACAATATGAGTTAACGAACCATCTTGGAAATGTTTTTGTAACTTTGAGCGATAAAAAAATTCCTGTGGATACAATTAGTGCATCGCCAGCAATAGCCAATTATTATTTACCGCTTGTGATAACTTCGCAAGATTATTATCCGTTCGGGATGCTGCAACCGGGGAGATTATTTAATAGTGAAAAGTACAAATTTGGCTATAATAAAGGCTCTGAGAAGGATGATGAAATTTATGGAACTGGAAATGCTTATACTACAAAATTCAGGGAGCTTGATGTGCAGTTAGACCGTTGGTTAAGTAGAGACCCAAATACTAATGCGTTTGAAAGCCCTTATGTAAGTACGGGAGATAATCCTATAATGTATAATGATGCAAATGGAGATACGCTCGCATTTGCAAAAGGTGTTTCATTTGAATTTATAGTACAATTTTATCAAGCGTATGTTTATTTAGCTTCTCATAATGCAGCTGATGTACTTAATAAATTA
>DATLTG010000337.1:0-4708 GCA_035533735.1 Bacteroidia bacterium | reverse complement strand
TTATTATTATTTTTCGTAACATTATTTTTTTTCCCCAATAGTAAATAGCATTGCTTTACAATACTCAGATACTATTGGGATTTTATCAAAAAACGATTTTTAATAAATTCCCCTAAAATGGGACTTTAAACAACTTCAATATCTTTTTTAACAATTATGAAGTATAATATTATTCCTAATCCAAATACTGGTAATTGATTAATGAAATTAAAGTATAAAAAATCATTCCATAATAATTCATTGCTTATTAATGGGTTTTTACTAAGTAAAAAGTGAAAAATAATTGCAACAAAATAGCTTCCAATAGTAAAATTAATTGCCTGATTCAGTTTTTTTATTTTTTGAACTAAATAAGGAAAAATTAAATAAAATGTCATTTCAACTGTGATAGACCAACCTCCAGGGACCAGACTATTTATCCAATTTGGATTAACACCATGTATAAAAAAAATATTTGAAATAATTTCACCGAAGGTATTATGGGATACATTTCCAATACAACTTTGCCAGTAAAAATAAAAAATACCAATATAATACATCGGTGCAATTCTGAAAAACCTTCTTATATAGAAGCTAATTGCGACATTTCCTTCATTTGTTTTTCTAGTATTGTATGATAAAAAAAGAGTAAAAGCACTCGCTAAAAAAAACATTTGAACACCATAAATTCCCATACTGGTAAATTTAGTAACAAACGGATTAATATTAGTAAAGCCTGGAAATTGACTTGTGTGGACCATCATTACTAATAAGATTGCGATACCACGAATAGCATCAATATATTTCAGTTTCATAATATTTCAAATTAAAATAAGAATGGAATTGTAAAAAAAATTGGGCATAAAAAGTATAGTGTGTTATTTGATAAAAAAATACATTTTCTTAAAGTAAATTTAAATCGTGTTTAATTTTTATTTTATTCACTAAATCTATTAATCTATTCGCAGTTGCTAACGGATTATAATGTTGTTTTGACCAATTTCTACCATTTAAGCCAATTTGTAAAATGTCATCTCTGTGTAGTTGCCTCAATTCATTAGCAGATTTTTCAAAATCTAATTTTTTTACGCCCCAATAATGAATTTTATTTTCGGGCATTACCGGTAACACCCAACCCCAGTCTTCAAAATCCATGTGTATTGGACAAGTATTAGCATATAAGGCTTCCCACCATCTCCAACTATCGTATTGATAAATAAAAACAAGGTTACTGACATCTAAATTTAATTGCTCATATCCCCATCTAATACTCTTATACAAATAATGTATCGGATGCAGTAAACGGTTGGTTAAAAACGGTTTGGTTGCCACATAACCACCAAAGGTATAGGTAAGGAGAGAAGAATTTAATTTGCGATAATAATTGGTGTCGTGCCGAAAACCCGTTTGTAGTTGGTAAAGTTTCTCAGCTTCAGAAAAATATGGAGGCTGTTCTTCTTTTATCGCTTCTGCTTTAAAAGGTTTTCCTGTAATAGCCGAAAGGGAGGATGAAAAATCAATTGGATATTTTTGTGAAATAATTGGATTGAATTTTTCATAAGCCATTTCTCTTAAATGGTGCGTGATACGAAAATTGATATATGTTTTATCTTCAACTTTTGTATTTATGCTCTCATCAATACTTTTTATAATGCGGTTAGATAAACCAAAAGCCCATGGGATTACATTTTTTTGATAATAATGATAGGGTATATTTTTATTGTAATGTGTTTTTAATATAGCATCAAATTTTGAATATCTCTTGTCTGAAAATAGAGAATAATAGCCATCCTCTCTATCAATTATAATATTAATTTTAGTATAATCTACTGTTTTTTCAATGTCTAATTTATAGTAGTTAAAATAATACACACTGTAAATGTGAACTTCTGCATCAAAATTAGCGGGAGCTTGTTCTATTAAATAGTTGTTTGTTTCGGATTCTTTCCAATAATTTAACGTGCCGTAATAGGATATTCCCAGATCTCGTAATCCTTCAGCAATAGCAACCATTTCGTGATGATATGCTGCTGGAGGATGATTGCTTGGAACTAAAAAAAACTTAAATGTCATTAACGAGTAAGGATAAAATTGCCACGATCTTTAGGTCGTGGATGGTTTAATAGAACTGGTATTGGCTTTAGCCAAAATAGTTTCAAAATGATGAGCAATCAGGAACTTTTCGTATTCTTCGCCAAAAGTTTTCTTTTTGTGATGCTCTTCTTGGTTTAAAATGTATGCTCTTACTTTGTTAATAGCGGAATAGCTTACTGATAAGGCAATATATTCATCTTGCCATTCAAATTTAGTTTTGAGTATTTGTTGTTTATTTACCCAAAATGAAGATTCTCCCTTTATTAGCATAGCTATTTTTGCTATCGTTTGTTCAGTACCTATAGAAATAAGCAAATGAATGTGATCGGAAACACAGTTTAGGGTATCAATAAAAATCCCTTTCTTTATACTGTTTTCTTTGATGTGTTCAAGCAATAATGGTTTCAATTTTTCGCTGATTAAATGATCCCGATTTTTGGTTGACCATATATAATGTATTAATACTTTGGTGTAAGGCATTTTAAATTTATTTTTGGCTAAAGCCGTTTACTATCTTATTTATTTTTCATCCACTACCTGAAGGTCGTGGCAATTGTTCAACAAATTTAAAATCCACCATAGCTGTTATAGAACCAATTAATCAAAGCTAAGGTGAATTTTTTTTATTCTCCATAACCAAAAACGTTTCCATTTAAAAGTAAGCCAAAAACTATTTTTCACAAATTTATTTAAAAAACGAACCAGTTGTAATTCGTCTGTTTGTAAACTCATGTTGGAATGTTGCATATTTAAAAATTGTTTGGCAAAAAGAAAATCCTGTTTTGTATATATTTTAGTGGCTTTTCGTAATAAATAAAAATATACAATACGTTCGATAAGTGCAGTTTTTACATTGGCTAAAATTGCATCCGTAAAAATATACTTTTTATTAATTCCTTTTTTTTCTAACAAAGTAGTGTATTGTAAAAGTCCTTTATTTTTAGCGAAAGAATACATAATGCTATCGCTTTCGCTAATAAAACCGCTTACCTGAGAACTACTTTTAGAATTTCCGTGAATTAAATAATGCGCGATTAAAAAATCATCTTCTAAAATATTTTCTGCAGAAAATAAAAATAGAAATTTATAAATCCATTCTGCATCCATCGAATAATGGAGCGTTTCATTTAATAAACCCATTTTTTGAATGGCATAACTGCTGAAAAAAACGGCAGGTTGTTTCAGAATTCTTAAACGAATGGTATCTTCCCATAATGGCATCAACATATTGCCGTAATACCCAATGGTGCCTTCTGTTGAAAATTTTCGCAACTTACCTGCATAACATTGTATGTTTTTATTATTCATAAAAGCTTCGGCAATGTGCATCAAACTTCCCGGTTCTAAATAGTCATCGCTGCAAAGCCAGTTGAAAATTTCTCCAGTACTTTTTTGAATGCCTTTATTAATAGCGTGCGATTGCCCATTGTCTTTTTCGCTAATCCAATAGGTTAATTGTTTTTCGTATTTTTTTATTATTTCTACCGAATTATCGGTGCTTCCGCCATCAATAATAATATATTCTAAATTAGGATAATGTTGGTTTAGAACAGAAAGAATGGTTTTTTCTATATATTCTCCTTGATTAAAAGAAGGGGTAACAATGGTTATTTTAGGATAATATTTTTTGTTTACATCCATCCCAAAAACTAATTTTCATTCATTTTAAAAGATTGTGAATACCTATCGAAATAAATAGAAGGAGGATATTGTAGATTATTCAAGTAATTTTTATACATTTTTGATCTTATCCATGGAATTTTGCCGAAAAAATTTTGATAGGAAATGATTTTTTTGAGATTTCTTTTTTCTTCCGGATTTATTTTTTTTAGCCGTTCATTTAAGATGTATTCTGCTTCATTTTCGTATGCCGGCATTTGCTCTAAACTCATCTGATTATTACTTCTTAGACGAAAAGCACCAAAAATAATAGCAACAGAATACAATTCTGCATAATCAAAAAAACGCAGCCATAAATCTAAATCGCCTGCCAATTGGCAGGTATCATTTAGCTTAGAATTTGCTTTTTCCCACAAATCTCTTTTCCAGAAACAAGACTCTTGTGAAATCCATTTATAATCTTTCAAAAAGTAATTGTATTTCGTCCATTTTTTAAAATTGCTAACTGAAATCAATGTGCCATTTTCGTTCACAAAACTTGGTAATCCTTGAATCCATTGTACTTTCGGAAAAGTGGAAAAAATTTCGGCAACGGTAAATAAACTTTTTTTATGATATAGGTCATCGGAGTTAATCCAAGCCATTATTTCACCAGTACTTTTCGAAAAGCCTTTGTTTAAAGCATCGTATAATCCATTATCTTTTTCGCTAATCCAATACGTTAACTGTTTTTCGTATTTTTTAATTATCTCAACTGAATTATCAGTGCTTCCACCATCAATTATAATGTATTCTAAATTGGGATAATTTTGATCAAGAACCGATAGAATAGTTTCCTCTAGATATTCACCTTGATTAAAAGAAGATGTAACAATGGTTATTTTTGGGAAATTCGCCAACGATTTTGCTGACGAAAAATTTAAGTTCATAGATTGATTATAATTCAGACGTCTTTTTAGTATTGTCAATAAGCTTTTTTCCGCCATAAATTATACCAATAGCTAAAAGCAGCATA
>DATLTG010000336.1:0-4947 GCA_035533735.1 Bacteroidia bacterium | reverse complement strand
GGAGATGAAGAAATTAAGTAATTAAGATTTTTTTAAATTATTTGTAAAACATTTTCGGGCGGACGACCAATTACGGCTTTGTTGCCATTTATAACAATTGGACGTTCCATTAAAATCGGATTTTTTGTCAATATTTTTATCCATTCGCTTTCCGAAAAACTTTTTTCCGAAAACTTTTCTTTGTACAAAGATTCATTTTTTCTGACAATATTTTCAGCTTTCATTCCAAGCATTTTCAGCATTTTTTTCAATTCATTTTCAGAAGGTGGATTTTTCAAATAATCTATCGTCTCGAAAACTATTTTTTTGTCTGTTAAGATGCTGCACGCTTCACGGCTTTTAGAACATCGGTTATTGTGATATATTTTTATCATATTTTTAAAAGTAATTAGGAGATTAAGTGATAATGTAATTAAGAGTCAATATTATTTTTAGTTGATTATTTTTATTATCAGTCAATTAATTTTATATTTAGATGTGCGATTTTTCCCTTTTTGGCTTCATCACCAAATTACTTAATTACTTAATTCCTTCATCACTTACTTTTTTAATATCGTTTTTCAATTTTTTAATTAATCCGTTTAATAATGCGCTTATTTTTCCTTGCATTTCTAATGCAATGGCATATTCTTTCGAGCTGATATAATTAATTTCGGTAGAAATTGTAAGCAACGTATCCACTTCACTTAATGAACCCGAAGCGATATACAAGAATTGGATAAATTCTTTTTTCGTATTTCGAGCTGAACCTTCCGCAATATTTGTCGGAACAGAAACGGCTGCTCTTCGTAATTGAGAAACCAATCCGAATTTTTCAGCTTCTGGAAATTTGCTTGTCAAACTATAAATATGTTTCACAAAACCAATCGCTTCTTGCCAAACAATTAAATTTTTATGAGGACGTGTAGTCATTTTTTCTTTTTAAAAGTAAATATGAGATGAAGTAATTAGGTAATTAAGTTGATGTTATTTTTAGTTGAATCTTATTATCAAATAATTTTTTGTGGATGTATCGTCATTTTCTTTTCAATTTTTATTTCTCTCATTTATCTTTTTTACTTCTTCGCCTAATTTCCTAATTACTTAATTCCCTCATCACTTAATTGCTTCATCACTTTTAAGAATTACCATATTCCATTAAAAAACGTTTTATAAATTCGTTCAAATCGCCATCCAAAACAGCTTGCACATTAGATGTTTCATAGTCTGTCCGAACATCTTTAATTAATTTATAAGGATGCAACACATAATTTCGGATTTGTGAACCCCATTCTATTTTTTTCTTAGAACCTTCTATAATATTAATCGCTTCGCGCTTTTTACGCATTTCTGCTTCAAACAATTGTGATTTTAAAAGTTTGATAGCATTCTCTTTATTCTGCAATTGCGAACGCGATTCTTGATTTTTAATTACGATTCCTGTCGGCTTGTGATACAAGCGCACTGCCGTTTCCACTTTATTTACATTTTGTCCGCCAGCACCGCCAGCACGAAAAGTTTCAAACTCAATTTCAGCCGGATTAATTTCAATTTCAATCGTGTCGTCAATCAGCGGATACGCATAAACAGAAGCGAAAGAAGTATGACGTTTTGCATTGGCATCAAAAGGAGAAATGCGCACCAAACGATGCACTCCGTTTTCGCCTTTTAAATATCCGAAAGCATAATCGCCTTCAATTTGTAAAGTAACCGATTTGATTCCGGCAACATCTCCATCTTGGCGATCGGTTTCTTTAATCGTAAAACCATTTTTATCCGCCCACATCATATACATGCGCATCAACATAGCAGCCCAATCGCAGCTTTCGGTTCCACCTGCGCCAGAATTAATTTGTACCACAGCACTTAAAATATCTTCCTTGCCGCTGAGCATATTTTTAAATTCTAATTCTTCGAGTTTTTTGATGGCAGTATTGACCGTTTCGTCAACTTCCAATTCGGTGGCTTCACCTTGTTTGTGAAAATCAAAAATCAAAAGTGCATCGTCTATACTTCGCTGTAAATCATCGTACGCTTTTGTCCAATTTTTTTTCGATTTTATTTGACGCAGCAATTCTTCCGCTTTTTTAGGATCATTCCAAAAATCGGGCGCTAAACTTTTTTCTTCTTCTTCGGCTATTTGCTTTAATTTCTTATCGAGGTCAAAGATGCCTCCTCAACGCTTCGGTGCGTTCTTTCAAGTCTTTAAGTTGTTCGGTTGTAATCATGCGGCAAATATATAAAATATTCTTTCGGGTGAGATTTGTTTTGAAGAAAGAACTTGAAAAAGTTATTCAAAAAAATATTTCTCTATTTTTGCGAAATATTTCGATTCTTCTTTTCAAAAAAAATATTTTTAATTGAACGTATTTACCACTATTGCTGATTTTAAAAAACCGCTTGTTCCTGTTGTAACCACTGGAACTTTTGATGGCGTTCATCTCGGACATTTGAAATTAATTAATCGCTTAAAAGAAATTGCAGCTAAAGAAAATGGCGAAACCGTTTTAATTACTTTTTTCCCACATCCGCGTTTGGTTCTTTTTCCTGATGATAATGAATTGAAGCTGTTGCTTACGCAAGATGAAAAAATTAAATTGCTTGAAAAAGCTGGCATTCACAACTTGATTGTTTTGCCTTTTACCAAAGAGTTTTCACGACTTTCATCCATTGATTTTGTGCGCACAATTTTGGTGAACGGAATCGGCACTAAAAAATTAGTTATCGGCTACAACCATCATTTCGGCAGAAACAGAGAAGGAACGTTTGAACATTTAAAAGAATTTGGACCGATGTACGGTTTTGATGTGGAAGAAATTCCGGCTAAAGATGTGGACAATATTGAAGTAAGTTCTACAAAAATCAGAAATGCTTTATTGAAAGGACAAATCCAAAAAGCAAATAAATACTTGGGATATGCTTATTTCATAACCGGAAAAGTGGTGAAAGGAAAACAATTAGGTCGAACGCTCGGTTATCCAACTGCTAACATTGAAATTGCCGATAAACACAAACTAATTCCCGCAGACGGAATTTATGCGGTGGAAGTTTTGCACGAAAAAAAACTTTTCAAAGGCATGATGAGTATCGGAAAAAATCCAACCGTTGGAGGCACTATTCGTACAATTGAAGTAAATATTTTTAACTTTGAGAAATCTATTTACGGAGAAGAATTGGTTATTTCATTCAAAAAATTTCTTCGCGAAGAAAAAAAATTTTCCGATTTAGAATTGCTTAAAAAACAAATGGAGAACGATAAAGAACAAAGTTTAAAAATTCTAACATCATCCAATTGAAAACAAAAAATATTTTTTCGATGCTTCACAAAAAATTCGGACAAAAAATTATTTTTTTATTGTTGTTGATTTTGGCGTTTCAAAAACACGCCAATGCACAGTTGTTAGACTCGCTTTCCTTAGATACAACGCACGCTTACACAAGTATTGAAGAAGCGATGAAACATCCCGATCAGGTAAAAAAATTGGTTTTGAGACGGAAACATTTAGAGACATTTCCGAAAGAAATTTTTTTGATGCACAACTTACAATACCTCGATTTAAGTAAAAACAAACTCACTGTTATTCCGCCTGAAATTGGACAATTAACACAACTTCAAGTGCTTCAATTGGCAAGAAATAACATTGATACCATTCCGCCTGAAATTGGAAAACTCACCAATTTATTTTGGCTCAATATCAATCAAAACGGCTTGTACGCACTTCCTCCCGAAATCGGAAAATTGACCAAATTGCGCATTTTGGATTTGTGGAACAATAATTTATCTGTTTTTCCTGATCAAATGATTCACTTAAAACACTTGAAAGTATTAGATTTACGAGTTATTATTATCAGCGATGTGAATCAAAAACACATCAAAAAAATGTTGCCGCATACGCGCATTTATTTTTCGCCAAATTGCCGCTGCGAAGAATCTTTTTAAAAAATATTTTTCGATTATTACACGAGCTTTTTCAAAAAAATTAGGCACGTTATCAACAATAAAAAAACTTTATTAACAATGTAATAATCGCTCATATTGCGCTCAGATATTTCATACCTTTGCACACATTAATTAATTAGCATGAATAGTTTGAAAAAAATTAATACCGCCTTAATTTCTGTCTATTTTAAAGAGGATTTGGAGCCAATTATACGCCAGCTTCAATTATTGGGAATTAAAATAGTAAGCACCGGTGGCACCCAAAAATTTATTGAAAAATTAGGTGTAGATGTTACGCCTGTGGAAGAATTAACTTCGTATCCTTCGATACTTGGCGGACGAGTAAAAACACTTCATCCGAAAATTTTTGGTGGCATTTTAAGCAGACGAGGCTTGCAAGATGATACTTTGCATTTAGAGGAATTTGATATTCCTGAAATTGATTTAGTAATTGTTGATTTATATCCATTTGAAGATACAGTAAAATCAGGCGCTTCGGAAGAAGACATTATTGAAAAAATAGACATTGGAGGAATTTCATTGATTCGCGCAGCAGCTAAAAATTTTAAAGATGTGGTGATCGTTTCTTCCAAAAATGATTATAGCTTTTTACTCAAAAATATTCTCGAGAAACAAATCGGACATTCTTCGTTGGACGACCGAAAACTTTTGGCAACAAATGCTTTCAACGTTTCTTCGCATTACGATACCGCTATTTTTAATTATTTTAATGCCGAAAAAAATAATTTTTTCAAGCAAAGTATTTTAGAATCAAAAACTTTGCGTTACGGTGAAAATCCACATCAAGCTGGAATTTTTTACGGCAACTTAAATGAAATTTTTACTCAAAAAAATGGCAAAGAATTATCTTATAATAATTTATTGGATGTAGATGCTGCCGTTAATTTAATGTCGGAATTTACTGATTCCACTTTCGCAATTTTAAAACACAACAATGCTTGCGGAATTGCTTCGGATAAAAATTTATTGACAGCTTGGAAAATGGCTTTAGCAGCCGATCCGGTAAG
>DATLTG010000335.1:0-3387 GCA_035533735.1 Bacteroidia bacterium | reverse complement strand
AGTACAGTTTTGAATGCCAGTGGCGCAACAACTTACAGTTGGAGTCCCGCTAATGGATTAAGCTCTACGACAGCAGCAAATCCTTCTGCAAGTCCAGCAACAACAACTACATACACTGTAACGGGAACTTCTGGAACGTGTACAGGAACAGCAACAGTTCAAGTTACGGTAAATCCAATTCCAATTGTTTCAGCTAGTACATCAGCATCTCCAATTTGTGTTGGATCAACAATAGATTTAACCGCAACTGGTGCAACTTCTTACAGTTGGAGTCCAAGTGCTTCAACTACCAATCCTTTTACAACTAGTCCAGCAACTACTACAACTTATACCGTAACAGGAACCAGTGCAGGTTGTACAGGAACTGCTTCCGTACAAGTAGTAGTGGTTAATACATTGGTTGTAACGGTAACAGCTGTACCAACTCAAATTTGTATTGGTTCACCAACATTTTTAACCGCAGCCGGAGCAACAACTTATAGCTGGAATCCATCTGGATCATCTACAAATCCTATTGAATTAAATCCTACTACTACTTCTACATACACAGTTACTGGAACCAGCGCAGGATGCACAGGAACAGCCTCTGTAACAGTAACTGTAAATCCCTTACCAACAGTTTCATTCTCAGCGGATACGAATATGGGCTGCTCTCCTCTTTGTGTAAAATTCAGAAATCTTAGTACACCTACAAGCAGCTCTACTGATTGGTTTTTTGGTGATGGCAATTCAGCTAATACAATTACTTCCGCAAATAATTGTTATCATAATGCAGGAACATATTCTGTAAAACTTACAGTAACAGATAGTTTGGGTTGCCAAAATTCTGAAACCATCAATAATATGATAACGGTATTCCAATCACCCGTTGCGGATTTTTCAATGGCTCCTCAACCAGCTATTATTATTGATCCAACTGTTTATTTTACTGACCACTCAACGGGAGGAGTTAGCCAATGGGAATGGAATTTTGGCGATGTAACTAATGCAGGTTCTACACTTCAAAATCCAAGTTATGCGTATTCCGATACCGGCTATTACAATGTTCAACTTATTGTAACCACCAATCATGGTTGTATAGACAGTATTTCGAAAGTAGTTTATGTGGAGGGCGATTTTGTACTTTATGTCCCTAATGCATTCACTCCTAATGGAGACGGATTAAACGATGTTTTTCAACCCAAAGGATCAGATATTGATCCTAACAATTATAACTTAACTATTTTTGATCGTTGGGGAAATTTAATTTTTCATACCACCAATTTCTCTCAAGGTTGGGACGGCAGAGCAAATAACGGAAAAAGTGTTGCTCAAGAAGATGTATATGTTTGGAGAATCAGCGTAAAAGATTTTAAAGGTGCCAGCCATTTATATATTGGTCATGTTTCTTTAGTCAGATAAAACAATTATTTGTTTTTCCTTTACAGAACAAGATTCGCTTTCAAAATTCCTTTATTTATTTTTTTAACGATACTCGGACCTTCATAAATAAAGCCCGTATAAATTTGGACTAAATCCGCACCAGCATTTAACTTTTCAATCGCATCTTCAGCAGTATGAATTCCGCCAACAGCTATAATCGGAAATTTTTTTTCTGACTTTTTAGCGATGTAACGAATCACTTCAGTAGCTCTGTTCGTTAATGGTTTTCCGCTTAAACCTCCAGCTCCCATAACTTTTACTTTTTCTTCGGATGTTTTTAATCCAGTTCTCGAAATAGTTGTATTGGTTGCAATTAAACCCGAAATACCTGTCGTTTGTACAATTTCAATAATATCATCCAATTGTTCATTGCTTAAATCGGGAGCAATTTTTAGCAAAATAGGTTTGGGATTTTTTTTCAATTTATTTTTTTCTTGTAAGCAATTCAGCAATTCCGATAATGGTTTCTTTTCTTGCAATTCGCGCAAATTAGGCGTATTCGGAGAACTTACATTGACAATAAAATAATCTACGTATTCAAATAAAACATCAAAACATTTTTCATAATCGCTCACTGCATTTTCATTCGGAGTCAATTTATTTTTTCCGATATTTCCACCAATTAAAACTTTTGTTTTTTTATTTCTTAACCGTTTTACAGCTGCTTCCACACCTTCATTATTGAAACCCATTCTATTTATCAAAGCTTCATCTTCTGGCAAACGAAACATGCGCAGCTTTTCATTTCCCGGTTGTGCTTTTGGCGTTAGCGTACCTATTTCAATAAAACCAAATCCGAAAGCCGAAAGCTCATCAAATAGTTTGGCATCTTTATCAAAACCTGCCGCTAAACCAACAGGATTTGGGAAAGTTAATCCGAAAACTTTTTTTTCTAATCGCTTATCGCGAACAATATAAAAACTGTGACACAAAGCAGGAATTCCGGGAATCCGAAAAAAAAATTTTAATAAAGCAAATACGATATGATGAATTGTTTCGGGTTGAAACAAAAAGAAAACAGGTTTAATAAGGCGTTTATACATAATCTTCTGCAAATGTAGTTATTTGTCGAAAAAGGCTTGAAAAAAAATATTTTTTAGGCATAATTTTAATCATAAAAAAACACTGTATGATTTTTTTAATTCGTAATTTCGCATCAGAACTTAAAACAAAAAATTATGGCTTTTGATATTGAAATGATTAAAAAATTATACGCTGCAATGCCTGCTAAAATTGAAGCTGCACGTAAATTGTCAGGTCGTCCGCTTACTCTTACCGAAAAAATATTGTATGCGCATTTAAGCGAAACGTTACCTGAAAAACCTTTTGGTCGTGGACAATCGTATGTTGATTTTAATCCAGATCGTGTAGCAATGCAAGATGCAACGGCTCAAATGGCTTTGTTGCAATTTATGCAAGCTGGCAGAAAAACAGTTGCTGTTCCTTCCACTGTTCATTGCGATCACTTGATACAAGCCAAAGATGGAGCAAATAAAGATTTAGCAACTGCCATAGATAAAAACAAAGAAGTCTATGATTTTCTTTCTTCTGTTTCTAATAAATACGGAATTGGTTTTTGGAAACCGGGTGCCGGAATTATTCATCAAGTTGTTTTAGAAAACTACGCTTTTCCGGGAGGTTTAATGATTGGAACCGATTCTCATACTGTAAATGCTGGCGGACTTGGAATGATTGCCATTGGCGTTGGTGGCGCAGATGCTTGTGATGTAATGGCAGGTTTGCCTTGGGAATTAAAATTTCCGAAATTGATTGGTGTAAAATTAACCGGTAAACTAAGTGGCTGGACATCTTCAAAAGATATTATTTTAAAAGTAGCTGGAATCCTAACTGTTAAAGGTGGTACAGATAAAATTTTAGAATATTTCGGACCTGGTGCTGAATCACTTTCTTGTACAGGAAAAGGAACTATTTGTAATATGGGCGCTGAAATTGGTGCCACTACTT
>DATLTG010000334.1:0-2591 GCA_035533735.1 Bacteroidia bacterium | reverse complement strand
ATGCACTTGTGTAACTAAACTATAAGCCGCTGCTGGTAAGTGTTTGCGTGTGTTTTCCACTTCTTCCATCGGACAATGATATTGAATAGAATCAATTAAGCTTTGCGGATGTTCAACTCGAACGCCCATTGCAAAAGGTTTTGCTTCAATTAAAATATTTTTTTTGTGGAGCAATTTAAAAATATCTCTCGCAGAATGTCCGGTTGCGAGAATAATATTATCTGCCAAAAATTCTTTTTCATCAAGTGTAATAACGCCTTTAAAAACATTTTTTTCAATTATGAAATCAGTAATTCGTGTGTTGAAATGAATTTCACCACCTGCATTTAAAATGGTTTCGCGCATGGACGCAATAATGTCAGGAAGTTTATTGGTACCAATGTGTGGATGTGCATTTGTTAAAATATCTTCGTTGGCTCCGTGTGCTACAAAAATGTCTAAAATCCGTGAAACATCACCTCTTTTTTTAGAACGCGTATATAATTTTCCATCAGAATAGGTTCCTGCTCCACCTTCTCCAAAACAATAATTTGAATCAGGATTTACAATGTGTTGTTTGTTGATGGCTGCTAAATCGCGTCTGCGGTCTTTTACATTTTTTCCGCGTTCAATAATTACTGGCTTTTTGCCGAGTTCAATCAATCGCAAAGCTGCAAATAATCCGGCAGGACCGGCACCAGCAATAATCACTTTTTCTTTATTCGAACTATTCGGATAAACGATCGTAGAAATTTTTTTTTCAGGAAAGGATTCTTGAAAATACGCTTGTACTTTTAACTGAATTTTTATGTTTCTGGAACGCGCGTCAATAGAACGTTTAAGTATTTTATAACCGTTAATTTGTTCTACGTCAAAACCGCTTTCTTCCGAAATTATTTTTTTTAAAATAGTTTCATTGTCAGCTTCATGTGGAGCAATTACAATATCAATTTCTTTAATCATTTAAGGTTAAAATTAAGGGAGGTTCTATAAATACATTTCTTAACCTTCAAAGGTAAAAGAAAAGAGGAATACTTTTGATTTTAGCGAAGTAAGCGCATTGGAAAAAATAGTATTGTCTTTTACCAACACATTATTGAGTCCGGTAGAAAGTTTTAGTTCAATGGCGAATTTAAAATAAGGTAAATAAAATTCAACACCTCCGCCAAATTCATAACCCCAATCGGTTTTGTAAAGCTTCACAATTTGTTGTGTGGGATCTTGTTGATTTATTGTATTACGTTGAGAAGCTAAATCGATAATATATTTAGCTCCTACAACTACATAAGCAGAAGCATTTTCATATCGTTCAGACCGCAATTTTAAATCTATTGGAAAATCTAAAAAAGTTGATTGAACTTTTTTTACCCAAGGCAATGAATCTTTTTTTCCGTCAATTTGATACGTTAAATTACGTTCGGCAAATGATAAATCGGGTAAAAAGCGGACGGTTAAATAGCGTTGTAAACGAACATCTGAAACGATTCCAAGATTAAAACCTAACTGAGGAGAAGGAAGTACCGAACGAACAGAATCGGTATATGGTATGATAGGCTCATTAACAATAAAGTTAGTAGAATTAATACTCAAACTGAATCCAAAATGCAATACTTCGTTTTCGTATTTTGGCAAATTAGGTACATTTCTTATATTACCTTGAGCCACAACACGAAAGCTTATGCAACAAATTAAAAGGAGGAAAAATATTTTCTTGAAAATCACAGTTGTTTTTTTACTCAATTTGGGTTGGCTCAAACGCTGAAAAAATATAAATATTTTATTAATTATTTTTTACCGACATAAATAGAAGCAATTCCTTTACTTAATGGGTAACACAAAGTGTTTTTAAAACCTGTCTTTTGCATGATTTTTAAAAAATCATTTCCGGCAGGAAACGCATTTACCGATTCAGGTAAATAGTTATAAGCAGCTTTGTCTTTCGAAAAATATTTTCCCAGAAGCGGACAAATTTTTAAAAAATAAAATTCGTACAATTGTTTTACTGGAAAAGAGGTAGGTTTAGAAAACTCCAGAATTACAAGCATTCCATCGTTTGCTAAAACGCGGTGAATTTCACCCAATCCCTTTTCTAAATTTTCAAAATTACGAACGCCAAATCCAACTGTAATAGCATCAAAACTATTATCTGCGAAAGTTAAATTTTCAGAATCGCCCGTTTGTAATTCGATAATTGACGAAAGTTTTTTTTTCAAAATTTTTTCTTTGCCAATTTTTAACATGCTTTCAGATATATCAATTCCGATTACTTTTTCAGGATGCAATTTCATTGCTTCAATTGCAAAATCGGCTGTTCCGGTGGCAATGTCTAATATTTTTTTTGGCGAATTATTTTTCAATAAACGAATCGCTTTTCTTCTCCATAAAACATGAATGCCTAATGATAATAGGTTGTTCAGGAAATCGTAACGAGGTGCAATGGCATTGAACATTTGTGCAACTTGTTCTTTTTTGCCTGATTCGCTGTTTTTATATGGTGTTACAACCGTATTCATGAATTAAATTAAAAAATTATTTTTCAGAGAATAATAAAATGGCTTCTTTCAATAATTGTTTTTTATCAATAGGAACAACGCCTACTCGTTCGCAAACCA
>DATLTG010000333.1:0-3576 GCA_035533735.1 Bacteroidia bacterium | reverse complement strand
GTATTTTTGTTAGATTAATATACAAATTAGAAATGGCATATATTAAAGCGATTAGTTATTATTTACCGAAAAAGAAATTTTCAAACGAAGAATTTTTTTTAAATTTTCCTGAAATTTCTGATAAAAACAAAGAAAATCTGCGCAGAATTGGCGTTAACGAAAGGCGCATTGTTGATTCTATTCATACTTCTTCTGATATCGCAATTGCTGCGGCAAATGCCCTTTTTAACGAGCATAAAATTGTCAGAAAGGAAGTTGATTTTTTACTCTTTTGTTCATTGGAATTAGATTATCCCATGCCTTCAACCGCTTGTGTAATTCAAGAAAAACTACAATTGTCGAAAGATTGCGGAGCACTTGATTTTAACCTCGGCTGTAGTGGTTATATTTATGGATTGAGCCTTGCAAAAGGTTTAATTGAAACTAGATCCGCAAAAAATGTGTTATTGTTAACTGCTTCCACCCTGACAAAAAAAATTCACAAAAAAGACAAAAGTGCTCGTTTTATTTTTGGAGACGGAGCGGCAGCTACACTTATTTCGGAAGGAAATAAAAAAGGTATTGGAAAATTTATTTTTGGTACTGATGGAAAAAAAAGCGAAAAAATAATTGTAAAAGATGGCGGTGCTCGTAACCCTATTTCTGAATCCTCCTTTATTGATTTTAGTGACGAATTTGGCAATACAACGAATAATGCAAGTTTTTATATGGATGGAACTTCCATTTTTATTTTTGGATTAAAAACGGTTCCTGAAGCAATACAAAAATTATTAGAGAAAATAGACGAAAAAATAGAACAAATTGATTTGTTTATTTTTCATCAAGCAAATTTGTATTTAATCGAAAAAATAGGTCAAAAACTAAAAATACCTGAAAATAAAATTTTTAATTTTATGAAAAATTGCGGTAATACTGTTTCTTCTACAATTCCGATAGCTTTATACGAGGCAATAAAAGCAGGAAAAGCAAAGCCTGGTCAAAAAATTATTTTAGTAGGTTTTGGTGTCGGTTTATCTTGGGCAGCCACGATTATTCAACTTTAATTAATTTCGTATTTTTACAAAAAAGAATTTTTATGGACATAACTGATTTTATTGCAAAAATAGAAAATGAGATAGAAGAATTTACTCCTGGTACCCTAAAGCCAGAAACGGATTTTCGGAAATTAACCGCATGGACATCTATGCACGCACTCATTATCATTGCTTTAATTGATGCAGAATACGATGTAACCATAAACGGAGAAGATTTAAGAAAAAGTCATACAATTTCTGATCTCTATAATATTGTAAAAAGTAAAAAATAAATGGCTTTTTTATCGGCTCAACATATTTCTTTATTAGGTATTGCAGCTTGCGTTCCAAAGCAAGTAGAAGCAAACATTGATTATAATTGGATTTCTTTAAAAGAAAGAGAATTGTTGATTAAAACTACTGGTATTGCTAAACGCAGAATAGCTCCTGACGAATTATGTACTTCTGATATGTGTTTTGCTTCTGCAAATGCTTTAATCAAAGAACTAAATATTAATAAAAATGAAATTGATATTGTTATTTTTGTTTCTCAATCGCCTGATTATTTTTTACCTGCCACCAGTATTATTTTACAAAATCGTTTGGGATTACAAAAAACCACCATGGCTTTTGATATTCAATTAGGTTGTTCTGGATATGTTTATGGATTGTCCATTATCAGTACCATAATGAGTGCTAATAAATTCAACAAAGGGTTGTTGATGGTAGGTGATAAATCCAGTTTTTCTCAATCAAAAAAAGATAAAAGCACCTATCCCATTTTCGGAGATGCAGGAACAGCAACGCTTTTAGAATACAATGTCAATGCCAATACAATGAATTTTAATTTACAAAGCGATGGTGCAGGTCATAAAGCCATTATCATCCCCGATGGAGGCGTAAGAAGTCCGTACAACAAGCATTCAGAAGATATGTTTGAAGTAGAAAAAGGCATTGTTCGCAGTCGCAAAAATTTAGCTTTGGATGGTTTAGAAGTATTTAATTTTTCATTGCGAGAAGCGGTACCCAACATAAATGAATTGTTAAAACACACCAATACTACTATTGACGATTACAACTATTTTTTATTTCACCAAGCCAATAAATTGATGAATGAAAGTATTCGAAAAAAATTAAAACTACCTATTGAAAAAGTTCCCTATTCTTTAACCAATTTTGGAAATACAAGTTCTGCCTCTATTCCATTGACAATTGTTACAGAGATTTCAGAATCGCTAAAAAATAAAATAACACCTTTATTATTATCCGCATTTGGAGTTGGATTATCTTGGGGTTCTGCCACATTAATCGTTGAAAATTTAGTTTGTCCAAAATTAATTGAGCTTTAAAATGACGCCATTTCATTTGCATGGAAAAATTATTTTGATAACGGGAGCTTCTTCTGGTATCGGTCGGCAAATTGCTATAAGCATTACTGAAATGGGTGGAACAGCAATCATAAGTGGAAGAAACTTGAAGCGTTTACAAGAAACATTTGCCTTATTAAAAGGAACCGAAAATAAAATGATTGTAGCTGATTTATTAGAAGAAACTACTATAAAAAACTTGGTTGAAAAAATTAAGTCTTTAGACGGAGTAGTAAATTGTGCAGGAGTGGTAAAACCTTATCCTATTAAATTTATAACTCGTGAAAAAATTGCCGATACATTAAAAATAAATTACGAATCGCAAGTGCTTTTAATGGCTGAAATAATGCATCAAAAGAAATTAAATAAAAATGCATCTGTGATTTTTCTATCTTCCGTTTCAGGAAGCCATCCACACAAAGGCGGAGCACTTTACGCTAGTTCAAAATCAGCAATTGAGGCTTTTAGTAAGGTATTAGCATTAGAATGTTATACACAAGGGATTAGGTCCAATTGTTTAGTACCTGCAATGGTAAAAACTCCGATGTATGATAGTGCCGAAAAAGATGCATCAAAAGAAATAATGGATGAGCATATAAGTAAATATCCGCTTGGCATTGGCGATCCAACAGATGTTGCCAATGCAGCAATTTTTTTACTTTCGGATGCAGCACGCTGGATTACTGGAACAACACTAATTCTAGATGGAGGATTTCTACTTGGAAAATAAAAAAGAAAAATCAAGCATTTCTGTTTTGATTCCTGTTTTCAATAGTCAGGAAACAATAAACGAGCTCTTTAATAGAATTGACAGTGCTTTTTCAAAAATAGAAAATAAATATCAATTAGTTTTAGTAGATGATGGTAGCCGCGATGATAGTTGGAACGAAATCGAAAAACTAAAAAAAGCAAATCACGAAAAAATAATTGCCGTTCGTCTTGCAAAAAATTTCGGACAACACAATGCTATTTTGTGCGGATTTCATTTCTGCAAAGGAGACCTAGTGCTTACTATGGATGATGATTTACAACATCCTCCTGAAGAAATTGAAAAATTAATTCTACGTCAAGAAGAAACAAATGCTGATGTGGTTTACGGAATTCCTTCCAGTAAAAAACATACTTCTTTGCGAAATGCAGGAAGCCGTTTTGTAAAAATAACTTCGGAATATTCTTCAAAGGAAATATCCGGAGGT
>DATLTG010000332.1:0-8835 GCA_035533735.1 Bacteroidia bacterium | reverse complement strand
TATCTAATAACGGAAACATGTCCGATGTATTGATGATTATCGCCTTTAAAATCTTTTGTTTCAATTTTCCAAACATAGACACCTAATTGAACCAGATTGTTCTTTACTCTTCCATCCCAGCCTTGATTTAAGTTAGTAGTATGAAAAATTAAGATTCCCCAACGGTCGTAAATTGACATATCGAAATTATTTGGATCAATGCCAGTTCCTTTCACATTAAAAACATCATTAATTCCATCACCATTAGGTGTAAAAGCATTGGGTACATAAATTACGTATTGACCTTCCACATAAATCGTTTTGGTAATACTGTCCTTACAGCCATTGTTATCAGTTACAATTAATTGTACATTATAATAACCTGTGTCTTGATAAGTGTATTGCGGATTTTGCACATTGGTGTAAGAATTGATTACATCTCCTAAGTTCCATTGCCATTGATTTACAGAACCTGTGGATAAATCTTGAAAATAAACAGTAGGTTCTATTATTGTAATTGGATTTGGAGCTGTACCAAAATTAGCCGTTGGGTGCGGAAATACGTTAATCATATCAAATACGGAAGTGTTGTTAGTACAACCTAAACTGTCTTTTACTGATAATTGTACCGTATAAAGTCCAGAATTTTGGTAACAATTATTTGCTGTTGCTACTGAATTGGATGTATTACCATCTCCGAATTCCCAAGTGGCAGATGCACTTGCAGGCGTACTTGAATTTATAAAAGTTACACAAAGTGGATAACAACCGCTTGTTGAATCGGCAGAGAAACTAACAACAGGCAATGGATTTACCGTTACAGTTAGTTTAGCAGAATCTGCAGGTGTTCCGCAATTATCAGTTACTGTTACAGTATAAATAGTTGTAGTGGCAGGTGTTACATTTATCAAACTGCCCACAATGGCACCTGGTTGCCAAACATAATTATATGCTCCGTCTCCTCCCGAACCTTGTGCGCTTAAAGAAGCATGTCCGCCAATACAAAGAGAGGTGTCATTTTTTGCGACAACACCCAAAGGAGGATTAATACTAATAACAACTGTTTCCGGTGCTGATAAACAACCATTCGCATCCGTAGCAACAACGGTATAAGTAGTAGGTGAAGTAACTGGACTTACCGTGTAATTTTGTCCATTATAAATATTGTTCCAACTGTATGTGTAAGCAGATGTACCTCCATTTGCCGTGGCATTTAATGTTGTACTTTGACCGATACATATTGTAGTAGCTGCAGAAGGAGCTACCGTTAATTGGCTTGGCTGCGTTATTGTTACTGATGCGCTGTTACTACATCCATTAGCATCAGTAACAGTTATTTTGTAAGTACCAGCGCACAAACCTGTTGCTTGAACAGTAGTTTGTGTCGGAACAGTATTCCATGAATAGGTATAAGGAGTAGTTCCACCAGTTACCAAAGAGGTAGCTGTTCCATCACATTCTCCATAACAAGAATCATTTGTAGAAGAAGCTATACTGACATTCATAGCAGGTGGTTCACTTACTGTTACACACGTGTCAAAACTGCACCCATTGGCATCGCTTACTTTTATACAGTAATTACCGGCACATAAATTATTGGCATTTGCAGTAATATTTCCACTTGGTGTCCACGAATAAGTATAAGGTAAAGTACCAGCCGTTGGAATTACTTCGGTATATCCATTACATGCTCCTGCACAACTCGCTGGAAAACCAGCTGCTGAGGCATTAAGTAAATCTACTGCTACTGTTGCAGAAGCAGTTCCTGTACATCCTGCAGTTGTACCTGTTACAGTATAAGAAGAAGTAGTAGTAGGTGAGACTGTTATAGAATTTGTTAACGCTCCGTTGCTCCACGAATAAGTTGTGGCACCATTTGCTGTTAAAGTTGTTGAACTACCTAAGCAAATTGTTGGAGCGGATGGAGTTATGGTAACGCTTAGTGCTGGTGCAACAACAACAGATGTAGTTGTAGAAGATGTGCACCCATTAACATCCGTACCCGTTACAGTATAATTAGTAGTAGTAGTTGGAGTTACTGTAATCGGATTTGAAGTAGATCCAGTATTCCATGAATAAGTTGTTGCTCCTGTTGCTGTTAACGTGGCACTCGTACCTGCACAAATTGTTGCTGAATTAACGGTTACGGTGGGTAATGGATTAACAGTAACAGTAGAAACAGCAGAATTTATACACCCATTAACATCCGTACCCGTTACAGTATAATTAGTAGTAGTAGTAGGAGTTACTATAATCGGATTTGAAGTAGATCCAGTATTCCATGAATAAGTTGTGGCTCCTGATCCAGTTAAAGTTGCGCTGGTGCCATTACATATTGTTGGCGAATTTACCGTTACCGTTGGTAAAGGATTAACAGTAACAGTAGAAATAGCAGAATTCATACATCCACTAACATCTGTTCCTGTTACGGTATAAGTAGTAGTTGTTGTAGGTGAGATTGTTATAGAATTTGCTGTTGAACCTGTATTCCACGAATAAGTTGTGGCACCATTTGCTGTTAAAGTAGCACTTGTACCTGTACAAATCGTTGGTGAATTTACTGCTATTGTTGGTAATGGATTTACAACTACCGTAGTAGTAGCTGTTGCTGAACAGCCCGTACTTGTAGTACCTGTTACAGTATAGGTTGTATTTGTGGTAGGTGAAACCGTAATAGAATTCGTTAATGCACCAGTGCTCCACGAATATGTTGTTGCTCCTGTTGCTGTTAAAGTTGTTGGAGAACCACTACAAATTGTTGTAGTAGGAGGAAGGGTTATTACTGGAGTCGTTATTGTATAAGTAATTATTAGAAAACCATTTCCACCTTGCGTAGAAGTACCTCCGCCAACAGCATCTCCAGCAGGAAGTGGAGGGTCGCCACTATTACCAGGAACTTGACCAGCACCGTTAGTAATAACCGTACCTGTACCTGAAGCAAAACCATTTCCACCACCACCACCACAGGCACCGCAGTCACAACCTCCTGCAACACCTCCACCTGTACCACCATTATTTCCACCACCGCCACCGCCACCACCACCACCATCTCCTCCTCCTTTATTTAGACCTATACCTCCAATTCCAGTTGCACTTGCTCCTGCAATACCAGGTGATGCGCAAGATCCTGCAACCGTACCTCCGTTTACTCCGCCTGCTCCACCAACAGCTCCACTACTAAATTGTCCACCACCACTTCCACCGCCACCACCACCAACTACCAACCATGGTGTTGCTCCATTATATAGTCCAGTACCACCGCCACCGCCTCCACCTCCACCGGAACAACCACTGCAACCAGCATTGCCACCAGTACCACCATCTATAACTCCATTACCCCAACCAGAAGTACCACCTGGCGCGCAAGATAAACAACCTTGTCCAGGACCTGCACCACCACCAACAACTATAGTAAATGTTTGGCCTGCTGTAACAGCAAAAGTGCTTTGAACAAAAGCTCCAGCACCACCTACAGCACCAGGGAAGTTGTCGGTTCCACCGCCACTTCCACCAGCTCCCCAAGCTTTAACTATAATGCTCGTAACGCAAGTAGGGACAGTAAAAGATTGGACAGAACCGGTATAAGTATATTGAACAGTTACTTGGGCGTAACTATTCGAAAAAAGTGCACAAATAAAAATTATAAATAAAGAGGAAATTAATTTTTTAGATGTGCTTAATAATTTCATATTGTATGTGATTCGTAATTGTATTTTCAAAGAATTTTGTAAAAAAAAGACAGAAATTAGATTAGAATTTCAAATTGTCTGAATGAAACACTAACCAAAAATAACAAAAAAACAAGTGCAAAAACAAAAGCACTTAAAATAAAATTCTTACAAAGACAATTTTATTTTTTTCTGTTTTTTGAACGAAGATTTTATTAGGAATTGCTTATCAAATTAATATGGGATAATCGATTTGTAATTCACAAAAAAAACCTTTTGAATTTAATTCAAAAGGTTTTTTAAATTTTTTCTTCAAAAATATTTTTTTTAAGAAGATTGCTAAATTTTTTCGCTTACTTTTTTCGCTAATTTAGTTTGTAAATTGGTATCTAAAGCGGTTAAAAATTCTTCAGTATAAAGATAATGTTCACCGTGATTTACTTTATTTCCATGAATACAAACGGCTAAATCTTTTGTCATTTTTCCGCTCTCCACCGTTTCTACACAAACTTGTTCTAAAGCTTTACAGAAATTTACTAAGTCTTGATTTTTATCCAAAATTCCTCTAAATTCAAGTCCTCTTGTCCAGGCAAAAATAGAAGCAATTGGATTTGTTGAAGTTGGTTTACCTGCTTGATGATCTCTGAAATGACGCGTTACTGTTCCATGTGCAGCTTCTGCTTCCATTGTTTTTCCATCAGGTGTTACCAAAACGGAAGTCATTAAACCCAATGAACCAAAGCCTTGTGCAACTGTGTCGCTTTGCACATCTCCATCGTAATTTTTACAAGCCCAAACAAAATTTCCGTTCCATTTTAAGGCACTTGCAACCATATCGTCAATTAAACGATGCTCGTAAGTTATGCCGGCAGCTTGGTATTTCGCTTTGTAATCTTGTTGGTAAATTTCTTCAAAAATATCTTTAAAACGACCATCGTATTTTTTCAAAATGGTGTTTTTTGTAGATAAATAAAGTGGCCATTTTTTTTGCAATGCCATATTAAAACACGAATGTGCAAAGCCTCTGATAGATTCATCTGTATTATACATCGTAAGTGCAACGCCATCACCTTTAAAATTATAAACTTCAAACGATTGTGCAGTTCCGCCATTTTCGGGCGTAAACGTAACAGTTAATTTTCCTTTTCCTTTGGTTACAAAATCCGTAGCGCGGTATTGATCACCAAAAGCGTGGCGACCGATACAAATTGGAGCCGTCCAATTAGGCACTAAACGTGGCACATTTTTGCAAACAATTGGTTCACGAAAAACAGTTCCGTCCAAAATATTACGAATGGTTCCGTTTGGCGATTTCCACATTTGTTTCAAATTAAATTCGGTAACACGTGCTTCGTCAGGCGTAATGGTAGCGCATTTAATTCCTACATTATATTTTTTTATTGCTTCCGCAGAATCAATCGTTACTTGATCATTAGTAGCATCACGATGCTCAATTCCTAAATCGAAATATTTAATATCAACATCTACGTAAGGAAGTATTAATTTGTCTTTTATAAATTTCCAAATAACGCGCGTCATTTCATCGCCATCTAACTCAACTACCGGATTTGCAACTTTAATTTTCGTCATACTTTTTCTATTTTAATTATACAATGATTTTATTTTTATCAATCAAAAAATTATTTTTTTACTGAAAGGTATCCTTTAGGACAATACTTGTTGGACTAAGTCGGCAGCTTCTTGCAACAAAATTGCTGAATAAACTTTCAAGCCCGAATCATCAATTATTTTTTTTGCTTCAACTGCATTCGTTCCTTGTAAGCGCACTATAATTGGCACATTTATTGTTTTCATATTTTTGTAAGCATCTACAATACCTTGTGCAACGCGATCGCAACGAACAATTCCTCCAAAAATATTTACCAAAATAGCTTTCACATTTGGGTCTTTTAAAATAATCCGAAAAGCTTGTTCAACACGTGCAGCATCGGCTGTTCCACCAACATCTAAAAAGTTAGCCGGATTTCCACCAGCCAATTTAATAATATCCATCGTAGCCATTGCTAAACCTGCACCGTTAACCATACAGCCAACGTTTCCGTCTAATTTTACGTAATTCAAATTATGATTTCCAGCTTCTACTTCCGTAGGATCTTCTTCCGTTAAATCGCGTAAAGCGAGAAAATCAGGATGACGATAAAGTGCATTATTATCTAAAGTGACTTTTGCGTCAACGGCTAAAATTTTATCATCCGAAGTTTTTAAAACCGGATTTATTTCAAACATTGATGAATCTGTATTGTCATAAGCTTTATAAAGATTGGCAATAAATTTTGTCATTTCTTTAAAAGCAGTTCCTTTTAAACCTAAGTTAAAAGCAATTTTGCGACATTGAAAATCGCATAATCCCACTTTCGGATCTATTTCTTCTTTATGAATAAGTTCAGGTGTTTTTGAAGCAACTTCTTCAATTTCCATTCCGCCTTCGGTAGAATACATTATTGTATTTCTGCCGTTTTGGCGATTCAATAAAACGCCCATATAAAACTCAGTCGTTTTGTTTTCGCCCGGATAATAGACATCTTGAGCGATTAATACTTTATTTACTTTTTTTCCTTGTGGCCCAGTTTGGCGCGAAACCAAATTCATTCCGATAATTTCTGAAGCTTTTTGTTTTACATCATCCAACGATTTGGCTAATTTAACACCACCTGCTTTTCCGCGACCGCCAGCATGTATTTGAGCTTTTACTACCCACCATCCAGTGCCGGTTTGTTTTTGAAGTTCTTTAGCGGCTTCAACAGCTTTTTCTGGCGTTTCGGCAACAATTCCTTCTTGGATGCGAACGCCAAAACTTTTCAAAATTTCTTTTCCTTGATATTCGTGTAAATTCATATTTATTATAGTTTAATGGATAGCTTTTTTTTAACGTTCCCAAAAATACTTTTTTGGTTTGGATTAGCCTCTTTTTTAATTAAAAAAGTTTTACACCGAAAATTAAAAAAATATTTTTTCAGAAAAAAATTTCTCGCTTTGTATTTTTATTTTTTGGTGTCGAAAAAATAGTGTGTATTATTGTAGTAAATGATATTAATCAATTTAATAAAAAAAACAATTAAAATGAAGCCAAAATTATTGTTCTTTCTATTTTTGTTAATTCTCTTGCAATCATGACAATTCAGAAAGTACGAAGTCTAAAAGTATTAATGAAAATGGAAATGAAATTTTTTATTACCATAATTCATCAATAAAAAATAAAGAGGCATCAAAATTATTTGATTCTTCACTTGTATTAATTCAGGTTCAAGAACTTGAAGAAGCAAATTCGTTGCTTGTAAGAGCAGATTCTATCGAGCCTAATAATGCGACTATAATTAGTGCAATTGGAAATATTTATTTTCATATTGCAAGAGTTGACACAGCTATAGTTTTATTTAGAAAAGCGATTTCTATTGATTCGAATTATAGAGGAGCATATTTAAACTATGGAACCGCTTTGAATTATAAAAAAAGCTATACTGATGCAATTTCAATTTTGTTACGTGGAAATGCTATTAGGAAAGATACTGATGATTCATATGCATTTTATGGAACTATTGCATGGAGTTATTTCTATTTAGGAAAATGTTCTGAGGCTAAATTGTACATAACAAAAGCGGATCAAGCATCATTACAAAAAAGCAAAACGGTAAGAGCTTCAATTGAAAACTTGTCTGTTTTAATTAGAGATAGTTGTCAGAGCAAATAAAAATATTTTTTTTCGCTCAAAATAAACTTTTATTTCAACTGCAATAGTAGGAAGGCAAAAGAAAAAAAAGTTTTGAAAGAAGGAAAAATAAAGTAACAAAAAATCGCTCGAAAAAATTTTTTTTCGAGCGATTCAAAATGAAAAAACAAAAACTACTTATTCTTCTTTCTTACTTTTTTTTCTGGGTTTAGAAATTTTTATTTTAATTTCTTTTTTATCTTTATCTAAATCCACTTCAATCGTATCTCCTTCCGAAACACTTGATTTTATTATTTCTTCAGCCAATGGATCTTCTACATATTTTTGAATGGCGCGCTTTAACGGACGTGCTCCAAATTGTGTATCAAAACCTTTGTCGGCAATAAAATCTTTTGCTTCTTTCGTAATTTTAATATTGTAACCCAAACCGTTAATTCTTCCATAAAGACTTTTTAATTCAATATCAATTATTTTATGGATGTCATCGCTGGTAAGCGAATTAAATACAATTACGTCATCAATACGATTCAAGAATTCAGGCGCAAATGCTTTTTTCAAAGCTGTTTCAATTACACCTTTTGAATATTCGTCCACCGTATTTGCTTTTGCAGTAGTTGTAAAACCAACACCTTGTCCGAAATCTTTTAATTGGCGAGAACCAATGTTAGAAGTCATAATAATAATAGTGTTTTTAAAATCTATTTTTCTGCCTAAGCTATCTGTCAACTGACCGTCATCTAAGGCTTGTAGCAATAAATTAAAAACATCAGGATGCGCTTTTTCAATTTCATCTAATAGTACAACCGAATAAGGTTTTCTTCTTATTTTTTCAGTTAATTGTCCACCTTCTTCGTAACCAACATATCCTGGAGGCGCTCCAACTAAGCGAGAAACAGAAAATTTTTCCATGTACTCGCTCATATCAATTCGGATAAGTGCGTCATCGCTGTCAAACAAATAACTTGATAATATTTTTGCCAATTGTGTTTTTCCAACTCCTGTAGGACCAAGAAAAATGAAAGAACCAATTGGTTTGTTTGGATCTTTTAATCCAGCACGATTACGTTGAATGGCTTTTACTACTTTTTGAATCGCTTCATCTTGACCAATTACTCTTCCTTTTAATTCTTCGCCCATTTTTACTAAACGAGAACTTTCATTTTGAGCTATTCGTTGTACTGGAACACCTGTCATCATTGCTACCACTTCCGCAACATTGTCTTCGGTAACCGTTTCTTTATTTCCTTTTGTATCTTCTTCCCAATTTTTTTTAGCAATTTCTAATTGCTCTAATAATTGGCGTTCGGTATCTCTTAGTTTTGCGGCTTCTTCGTATTTCTGACTTCTAACAACTTTATTTTTCTCTTCTTTAATTGCTTCTAATTTTTTTTCAATATCAATAATTTCTTTTGGAACATTGATATGAGTAATATGAACACGCGATCCAGCTTCATCTAATGCATCAATTGCTTTATCCGGCAAATGACGATCACTTATATA
>DATLTG010000331.1:0-4825 GCA_035533735.1 Bacteroidia bacterium | reverse complement strand
GCAGATATTTATGCCAAATGGGCTACTGGAGTAGGAGGAGAGTCGGAAACAATTATCGGCAAATGGATGAAGCAACGAAACAATCGTGATAAAATAATTATCGCAACTAAAGTAGGAATGGTGGATGCTGTTGGGAAGGTTGATATTTCTAAAAAATATATTTTTAAAGCTGTTGAAGATTCCTTAAAACGTTTGCAAACGGATTACATTGATTTATACCAAACACACAAAGATGATTTGTCTGTACCGGTTGAAGAAACCTTAGAAGCGCATCAGCAATTAATTAAAGAAGGAAAAGTAAGATGGATTGGTGCTTCTAATTTTTCTCCAGAAAGATTAAAAGCTGCTTTAGATGCAAGTAAAAAATATAATTTACCACGCTACGAAACCTTGCAACCACTCTACAATTTATATGATCGAAAAGTTTTTGAAAAGGAATTAGAACCTATATGTTTAGAAAACAATATTAGTGTAATTAATTTTTATTCTTTGGCAGCAGGCTTTCTTACCGGAAAATACCGAACTAAAAATGATTTATCAAAAAGCGTTAGAGGCGCACGCACGGAAAAATATTTGAATGAAAAAGGCTTACGCATTTTAAATGCCTTGGACGAAATTGCAAAACAACATCAAACTACAAATGCAACTATTTCCGTTGCTTGGCTATTGCAACGTAAAGCGATAGCTGCACCAATTGCAAGTGCAACCAATTTAACACAACTGCATGATTTGCTCAAAGCAGTTGAAATTAAATTAAGTTCGGAAAACGTAGCGTTTTTGAATGAAGCAAGTACCTGGGAATAATTTTTGGAAATTAATTTCAATAACAACTTTTCAATCAGCTTCTGTCCTCTTCATTCTTTTGCATTTCAGAAAATAAAAATTTTACACATCTTTGCGCTACATTTGTAGGTAAATTTTACTATTCATTTTTAATCATTTATCATGAAAAAAAATATTACTCTTTCTCTGTTATTTTTTATTTTCACAGGAGTTCAAATTTCGTATGCTCAAAAGCATCAAATGCCGCAGCATGCTGTACATCACGACAGTTTAGCATCTGGTAATGATAGCGTTCCTGCTCCAATTATAACACATCATCATATTATAATTGATGGAAAAACAATTAATTATACAGCAACTACCGGTTATATGCCTATGAAAGATAAAGATGGTTCGGTACGTGCAAAAATATTTTACATTGCATACACAGCAGATAATCAAACTGCCGATAAACGCCCTATAACTTTTGCGTTTAATGGAGGTCCAGGCTCATCTTCTATTTGGTTGCACATGGGTGCAATTGGTCCAGTTAGAGTACATTTTGCAAATGATAATGGTGCAGCTCCCAATCCACCATATACTTATGGCGATAACGAAAATTCATGGATTACTTTTACAGATCTTGTTTTTATTGATCCTGTTTCAACAGGATTTAGTCGTACTGCGAAAGGAGTAAAACCTGCTTTGTATCATGGCTATTCTGAGGATATTGCATCTGTTGGTGATTTTATTCGGATGTACACCACACGAAATGAACGTTGGGGAAGTCCTAAATTTTTAACTGGTGAAAGTTACGGAACCACACGTGCATCTGGACTTTCGGGTTATTTGCAAAATACGTATGGAATGTATTTGAATGGGATTACACTTATTTCTTCGGTATTAAATTTTGAGTACATTGATTTTACAAGAGGAAATGATTTGCCTTATGCATTGTTTTTGCCAACGTATGCAACTACTGCTCAGTTTCACAAAAAACTTTCTCCAGAACTTGAAAGTATGAGTGTTTCAGACCTTGCAAAAAAAGTAGAAACTTTTGCTGCCGGAACATATACTTATTTTTTAATGAAAGGCGATCACGCATCAGAACAACTTACCAACGAAGTAATTGACTCCATAAATTATTTTACAAGTATCCCAAAACAATACATTAAAAATGCGAACGAGCGTATAACTGATTGGCGTTATTTTAAAGAATTATTAAGAGACGAAGGCAAAATAATTGGGAGATTCGATGCTCGTTATATGGGCGAAGATGCAGATGACGATGGTGGTGGACCTACTTACGATCCGAGTTATTCGGCAGTTAGCGGACTATTTAATGGTGCATTTAATGAATATGTACGCAAAGATTTAAATTATAAAAGCGATTTGCCTTACGAAGCACTTACGGATGTTTGGCCTTGGCCTTTGAAAAATAATAGTTATTTGGATGTTTCGGAAACCTTGAGGCAAGCGATGACTGAAAACCCGGGATTAAAAGTGATGGTTTGTTGTGGATACTATGATTTGGCAACTCCTTTTTTTAATGCAGAATATGCCGTTGATCACATGGGTTTGCGTAAAGATGTTAGAAATCATATTGTGCTTAATTATTATAATGCAGGACACATGATGTATGTTAATAATGCAGATGATGCTAAGTTGAAATCAGATGCACAAAATTTTTATGAGAGTGCGATAAAATAAATGAGAAAAATATAGTTCCTAAAAAAGCCTTTCAGTTTTCTGAAAGGCTTTTTTGATGCAGATAAGATTTTATTAGGACTTACTCTGCAAATTTCTGACAAAATTCAATTGTATTTACAAAAGTAAAATTAAGGGGTAAGTTTGGTGCACAAAAATTATCGAGCTAAATGCTTTATCGGAATTATATTGTAAATAAATAGTAATGCACTGCTACTGAAACCTGAAGGCGAAGCTACAATTAATTGATTGAGTTCAGGAATGAAAAGTGAAGTTCTTGCTCCTGAATGTGTTTCAATTTTTCCGTTTGCCGTGTATGTGTTTGCATCTGTTTGTTTGAACACATCAATATAGCCACCGCCACAACTCAAATAAATTTCCTTGCTTATCTGATTGTAAAAAATATCATCCACATCGCTGTTAATTTCAAATGAGGAAATTGTTTTTCCTGTTTGTGTGTCAATGATTAAAAGTTTTGGTGAATGTCTGCAACCAATAAACAAGCGGTGATTGGTTTCGTCTAATGCCATTGGAAAATTTGAAGTGGCTTCGTTCATTTTCCATTTGTCTGAAACAATGTTTTTTTCTAAATCAATTATTTCAATTTGTTTTTCATCGGGAACATTTACATAAATCTTTTTTGCTGAGTTGTCTATTTGAAAAGATTCGGGATGTCCTGAAAGTTTTATTTCTGTAATGAGTTTGAAAGTGGTTGCATCAATTATTGCAATGCCTCCGTCACCATAACCAACATAAATTTTTTTATCGGTTGCATCGTAACGAACATTATCGGCATCACCAGATAGTTTTATTGAATTGGTTTTTTGAAAACTGTCGGCATTGAAAACATCGCACTCTCCGTCATCTCCATTTGCTACAAAAATAGAATTGCTTTCGGGAATGAAAACAACTCCCTGCGGTTCGTGCAGATTTTTTATAGAGTGAATTATTTTTTTATTTTTCAAATCAACAACTTCAACACTATTGTTTCCTAAAGCTGCAATGAAAAGTTTTTGATCCTTTTTGTCAAAACTTAAATGATCAATTCTTCCACTAATATCGGGTAGTTGAATTGTTGCAATCAATTTCAAAGAATTGCTTTGCGGTTGTGCGTTGCATCCGTTCAGGCAAAAACCAAAAGCAGTAATTACAAAGAAAAATATTTTTTTGTCCATCTTATTGTTGTGATTTTTTTTGAAGCAATATAAATACTATAGTAATAGCCACCGCTGTTACAACTTCTAAATATGTCTGTAGTGGTTCAGGAAAATTAAATATTACAGCTACAAATCCTGAACTAACAAATAATAGTAAAAAATATAAAGCGATTTTGTTCATAATCTAGTACTTACGAACAAATATAAAGAATAGTATGTGACTTACGAACAAATTTTACAAACCGCTGTATGCAACACTAAGTATTTTACACTCTAAAAACATAACAAATTAACAATCAGCACTATTTGCACTTTACTGCGTAAGTCCTATTTATAAATTAATCCGCTATTTTTTCAAATACAATTCTGTAATGCTCGAAAACTTCTCTTTCAAATATCAAAAGGTTAGCATCCGTTTTCCATCTCTGAATAAAATCTCTAAATTCTCTATTGGTTAAATATCTCGGAATTAAAGTAAGAAAATACAAGTATTTTTTTAAACTGAATTGCATAAATTTTTCCGACCATCTGTCAATTGTTTCCATATAATCCAATCTGCCGCTATCAATAGAAACAAGTTTAAAGTTGTTTTTTAATGCTGGATTAATAATTCCTTCTTTTCCGTAAGGTAACCATGAACCTGGAAACACATCGCAAATCATCGCCATTAATTCTTCGTTGGTAAAACTTTTTTTCCAAATGTCAACTTTTCCAAATGGAATATCTTCAAACTTAACCATGTTTGGACCAAATACCATTGTTTGGCAATAGAAACGTCCGCCAACTGGTAACAAACTGTTTATTTGTTTCATGTAAGTATCATACACTTTTTCTTGTTGTCCAGCTTTATATTCTTCCACCGAACATAAATGTTCCGGACTTCCCATAGCTGTTACAGCATCGAATTTTCCGAACATTTCAGGTGTAATTGTTTTTGAATCAATTTGCTTAATGTTCATTCCATTTTTTAAACAAGCATCTGCTTGTCCTTGTGCCAACACAACACCAGTGGTATTTACACCCATGTTATTCATGTAATTAACAAAAGCTCCCCATCCGCAACCGATATCCAACACTTTTGATCCTTTTTTAATATTGCAATTGTCCACAATAAATTTGTGTTTTTTTTCTTGTGCTTGGTCGATGGTCATTGAAAAATCTCCATCAAATCGGGCGCCACTATATGCACCTTTTTCGCC
>DATLTG010000330.1:0-2732 GCA_035533735.1 Bacteroidia bacterium | reverse complement strand
GATATTTAATAGTAACTTTTTGGAGTGCATTTTGAAACGAATCTACATTTTGTGTTCTGCCAATACAAAGAGCTTCAATAAAAGCGAATTTAGGCATCAATACACTTTTTGAATAGATAGAATCGGCTTTATGACAATGATCAAGTGTTGCTGTGTAATTGGCATCTTTGTAAGAGCGGAATGTAGCTACATAAAAGCTATCTACTTGCGATTCAGAAGCAGCAGATAGTTTTTCATATTCCGGATTTTTAATAATTTTTGCGTATTCGGTATTGGGATAATCAGTAAGCAAAAGATTTTTATAATAATCTGATTTTTCCGTATTATTAATATCTGCATAAAGTCTGTAAAGCCGATAATATACCGACACTTTATACTTGTTATCTTTAAATCTTTTATTCAATGTTTCAAAAGCATCAATGGCTTTTTCATTATTATCTAATTGTTCTTTGTATATGGAGCCTAAATTAAAATAGGCTTCAATAATTTCATCGGTTGATTTTTTAAGCGCATTAGGAGTAAGTGGAATATCCTTTAAATAATAGGCTCTTTTTTTAGGATTGCTTGCCAATTTTGCTTGTGGATTTTTGGCATCAGCAGAATCGAGTTTCGTGGAATCTGAAGTAATTGCCACAATATCTTGTTGCTTTACACTTCTGCGCCAATTATCTTCCAATGGTCTATCTCCCCACTTTTGAACAAATGAACTAATCCCAAAACCAACCGTAGCCTGATTATAAAAATACCACATTGTTCCATCGCTTTGTTGTGTGGTACTTTGTTGATTATTCTGACTTAAAAAATTATTATTTTGCGATTGGTATAATTTTTCTTGCGCTTTTAATTCTTCTGCTGCTTCTAAGCGATTAATAATTGTATCAATAGCAACATCTCTTTCTTTTTCAGACATCTGAGCTAATTTCTGTAAGCTATCTTGGCGAGAAATAACATCTAAATTTTTTACTAAAACAGTTAAATTTTCTTTTTTATTTACTATTAAATCGTAATCAGGATAATCATGCGGAAGCAATGTTACGGTGCTATCATAATAAGCTTGCGCCAATTTATATTCCGGGACATCGAAAAAAATATCTGCTAATTTTAAATACGAACGCGATTTTTGATAATTATCTGAAACACTTGTTTGAACAGAAAGTTTTAAATATTCAATAGATGCAGGCATATTTTGCTCTCTTTGCTCAATCTCGGCAAGTGCGTAATAAATTTGATCTCTGTATTCATCGTTTTTCGAATCCGACAACATTTTTATTAATTCCTTTTTTATGATTTTACTGTTTTTTGTATCACTAATATCAAACAAACTGGCAATTCTCATACGTGCATTAAAAACCATATCATAAGCAGGATGCCATTTGATACAAAATTTAAACATTTGTGTGGCTTTTTTTGGATTTTTTTGTCGTGAATACAATTGACCTAAAATATAAGCATATCGAGCTTTTGTAGGTTTTTTATGTGTTAAAGCAACCGCTTTTGTTAACCATCTTATAGCTTGTTCATCATTGCCATCGTGCATATAAAAATCTGCAGAAACAAGTGCCAATTGAAGCCTATATTTTTTAGGGAAATTTCTCACATTGTATAAAAAATCGAGTAAATCACTTGCTGAGTTTGGCATTACCATTTCGTTGTAGGTTCTTACTTCCCACATCATAGCTTCATATCTAACAGGTGATTTTTTATATTCCTTTGCTACATAATCGAAAGATTCGAGTGCAGAAAAATAATCATGTTTGTAAAAATGGGCTTCTCCAATAAGCAAATAATTATACTTTATCCATTTTACGGCATCTGGAATTTCAATTCCCTTTTTAGTTGTAATGGTATGACGCTCAACAACAACGGATGATTTTTCAATTGATTTATCAAAATTTTCAAAAGTGCTTTGTGCACTTTTAGAATCAGCATATACAAATACAGGAAGTAGATTATTGTAATCGTCTTTGTGATTTTCCCCTATTTTTTCAATACCATCGTTTAGGTTTAGTTTGGAATAATAATAGCCGTTAAAGCGCGAAGTAATGTTGTGAAATGTACGTGTAACAATCGTGTTCTTTTTTGTAGAACAAGCTGTTAACAACAATCCAACACTAACAGTTAGTATGAAAAAATATTTTTTTGAACTCCTTTTCAAATTTCCGATTAATACAAGTTACGACAACTTTATTATCGCAAAAATATTTTATTTTTCGTTAATAAGGCTTTAAATAAAATGAAATGTACAGATTTACGACTTTACGTGTTTGCCAATTGTTGAAAAGTTTAAAGTTTAAAGTTAGTGTTCAGATAGAAAATACAAGGAAAAAAGAGTTTATTTGATGAATAAAATCCATTTGTTTTTTATCAAAAGACTATCCATTGTAGATAAAATAAGTGAGTTTATATATTTTGAAATGTGTAATGTAAAGAGGACTTGAAATATTTTAGGGAGAAATATTGTTATTATTTTATGAAAGAAAGCTGCTTGGAGTTTTGGATAAAAAAATTAGAGGACAGATGACAACCGCCAACGGTTTTTAACATCAAGTATTTAAAAAAAATTTATTAATCAAAGTGAATATATGAAATTTTCAAGATTTTTTTCTATCATTCAGGAAACACCTTGGTATCGTGAATTCTTAAATCCAATAATCAATGAAATTAGCAACAATAGCAAATTGTTAGATATTGGAACAGGTACTGGAAAACTAATTCAAATACTATCAATAGAA
>DATLTG010000329.1:0-3401 GCA_035533735.1 Bacteroidia bacterium | reverse complement strand
GAATCCGAATAATGGCGCATTTCAATTGGAATTTAGTGTAAACAATGTAGATAATTACACGATAGAAATTCACAATGCAATCGGACAATTGGTTTACCAAGAATACTTGAGTAATTACAGTGGTAAATACAGCAAACAAATCAATTTACAAAACTTCGGTAAAGGAATTTATATGTTATCTTTGACCAATTCTAAAAATCAAGGGATAAAGAAGTTGATTGTGCTTTAAAAACAAAAACAACAAAATAAAAAGAGCTCGAAAAAAATTTTTTTTCGAGCTCTTTTTATTTCCATATAATTTATACCGATAAATTGATATAATTGTTTTTGCGTTGAGTAATGGAATGAAGACCTCTTACAATAAAAAATTAGATTTTAAACCCGAAATGCAAGGACAAGCCAACATTGTAACAGAAAATAAAACTTTGCTGGAGCGAGTTTTTTTTCAGTTTAAAAAACTAACAGTTTAATAAAAAGAATATTTTTTAAAACGTATTTTACGGAGCAGAAAAAACTTCCATTTTATGATTATGATTTCTTTTTCTGCCAATGACTTCTGCGAAAGTAATTTTTTCGATTTTGCTTTCTGCCCACGAAATAAAATCGAAATATTGCAACGCCACTTTTTCAAATTCGTCTTGCATCACTTCTTCTAATTCGCTTTTAAAAGCTTTGAAAACAGGTTCGGGAGAAGTTCCTTTTTTTACTTTGATGATTTGTTTGACAAAATTCAACACCACAGCTTCAAATTTGTAGGTCTTTTTTTTGTTAGCGTAAAAGCGAAATGTTGAGCGAATAGCATATTCAATCAATTGAATGTTCCCTAATTCGTAATGAATAATCAAATTCATTAAGCGCGAAAAGCTGTATAAATCTTGGCGAAGTTCGTTTACACTTTCGTTCAATATTTTATTGTTCCAGGCTAATGCTTTGTGATAATCAGCGTTTCCGAAACATACCGCTGAAATATTGTAATAAAAAATAACAACTTCTTCTTTATTAATTTTTCCATCGTATTTTTTTAATCCGGCAGCAATAGGCTGAATTAATTTTACGGCTTTATGAAATTCGCCCAAATCATTATAAACTAATAATTCGGCATTGTACGAACTGGTAAAAATTTTAAGTTGTAAATCAATGCTCGAGAACTCTTGAAGAGTTAGTAAACTGCGCATTTTATCAATAATATTGAAACAAATTTCGTAATTATTTTTACTGAGGTTACAAAAAATGGAATTGTTGATAGCCGAAAGATATCGTTTGGGCATTTCCTTTATTAAATGCGGATTTTCATCCATTAACTTCACTAAATTAGTAAAGTGATAGAGCGTTTTATCTGTCGTTTTAGCATTGTTCGCATAATACAATCCTTTGATATGATGATAAACAATTTTGGCACTTATAGAAAGGGCTTGCGATTCATCTTTCATCAAAGATTCATTCAAAATATTTTCGATAAATAATTTTTCTTGTGCACTTCGAGGAATCATATTTTGGCGCACTAAATAATTAAGTTTGGAAAAAACTACTTGGTATTTTCCAAAATTTTCAGATTGACTAATGACGTTATTTTCCTTTTCCAATAAATCGTTCAAGTCAATGTTCATCAATCCGAAATGAGCTTCCATATCAATTAACTTTTTTTCGAGATTGATGATTTCTAAAATGAAAAAAAATTTTTCGAAATGATAGGCTTGCTTTTTTACCTTTTCCAACGCTTTTCGACATTGCTGATAAAGCGCTTTGTTAAATAAAATATCTATATCATTAATTTGCTCTTTTATTTGGGCACTCAAAGAAATATTTGCGTAATAAGCGCGCAAACTTTTCATGATTAATTTATGTAAATGATTTTTTTCGGAAGGCAAATGTTTGATAAAAGTTTCCTTTTTAAACGCCTTACGAATTTCTGCTTCATTGTATGTTTCTTGAAGCTCAATAGTATCGAATAATCGGATGTAATTTTTTTCTCCCGTTTGCAAAGATGACATAAGTTTGAAAAATCTTTTTTCAGATTTACTCATGGATTTAATTAATTGAAAAAGATCATCGGATACATTCATAGCTTTTCAAGAATAAAGTAAAAAGTTCAACGAATTTATCAATAATAAATGAATTATCAAATTTTTAATGTCATTTAGGTTTCCAAGCTATTTAAACTGCTTCTGGAAAAGAATAAAAATTTTTTGTTGGGGAAGCAAAGAATTTTTATTTTTGCTGAAAATATTTAATACAAACGTTATGGAAAATCACGGACAATCTGAAGTTAATGAACATTGCATAGATAATCTTACTGTTTCTGATGGAGCAGGTGTTTTCGCAATTATATATGCTATTTTAGCGATGACATTTATTGCATCTTTGTTTATTTTCGGATAAAAAGAAACGCTATTTCAGCATTTTTTTCTGAAATAAATATTCGGCAATTTGTATTGCATTTGTGGCAGCTCCTTTTCGGAGGTTATCCGCTACAATCCATAAATTCAGCGTGTTTTTTTGTGATTCATCTCTTCTGATTCTTCCTACAAAAACCTCATCCCGATTGTGGGCATCTTTCGGCATCGGATATTTTAAATTAGATACATCATCTACTAAAATAATTCCAGGCATTTCTTCCAATAGTTTTTTCACTTCGTTCAACTCAAAATCATTTTCAAATTCAATATTCACAGCTTCTGAATGTCCGCCAATAACTGGAATTCTGACAGCAGTAGCAGTAACTTGAATGCTATCATCACTCATAATTTTTTTGGTTTCATTTACCATTTTCATTTCTTCTTTTGTATAACCATTTTCTAAAAAAACATCAATATGTGGAAGTACGTTCATATCAATTGTATATGGATACGCCATTTCGCCTTTTTTTCCAATTCGTTCGTTCATCATTTGATCTACTGCTTTTTTTCCTGTTCCAGTAACAGATTGATAGGTAGAAACCACCACTCTTTTAATTTTATATTTTAGATGTAAAGGATGTAAAACCAATACCATTTGTATGGTGGAACAATTTGGATTCGCAATTATTTTATCCGTCAAAGTAAGTTCAGATGCATTTATTTCAGGAACAATTAATTTTTTTGTAGCATCCATTCGCCAAGCAGAAGAATTATCAATTACCGTTGTTCCAACAGCAGCAAATTTGGGCGTCCACTCCAACGAAGTATTTCCTCCTGCTGAAAATAAAGCCACATCGGGTTTCATTGCTACAGCTTCTTCCATTCCTACAACGGAATACGGTTTTCCTTTAAAAAAAACTTTTTTTCCAATTGATTTTTCAGAAGCAACTGGAATAAATTCTGTTACCGGAAAATTTCTTTCTTCCAAAATTTTTATCATTACTCCACCTACAAGTCCTGTGGCACCTACAACTGCTATTTTCATACTTTAAAAATAATTTAAGC
>DATLTG010000328.1:0-5109 GCA_035533735.1 Bacteroidia bacterium | reverse complement strand
GATGTCTATGTATGGAAAATAATTTGTAAAGATTTTCTAGGTAAAAATCATCAATATATCGGACATGTTACAGTCGTGAGGTAAGGAATATAAATAAATCAAAAGAAAAGGGTTTGAAAATTTAAATTTTCAAACCCTTTTCTTTTGATGAGTCTGCCGCAGAAAAATCTTTCTAATGAAAATTAATTAATCAAAGACATTGGATAAATTAAAATCGTAACATTATCAAAATAAACTTTTTCTTTCCCTGAATTATATAAATAAAGATGAAGCATTTTTTCTTTATAATCAGAAGGAATACTACAAGCGCACTCTATTTTTTCCCACCCGTTTTTTTCTGATGAAATTACTACACCTCCTGCTTTATAAAAAGTACCCAATGAATCTGCAAATACGATACCTGCTTCGCCATTCGTTGCTTTTCTCCAGATGGTAGCTTTAATATAGTAAAATGGTTTTACTTTAAACTTGCAGTCCAATCCATAAATATGATTTTTATCTAAATAAATAGAACTCTTCCCTGAATAATGTTCTTCACAACTTATTTGATTTGCATTATCAAAAGTTGTTTTTCCATCGTCTGCAATAAATCGAGTTTTATCGTCTGTTGTATTTTCAAGATTACAGGATATTATTTGATAATTATTCATCAGTTTTGTTGCTAACGCGGTATCAGCATTTATTTGATATAACTGCTCGTTGAACAATTGATTATCATAAACTTTTTCATACGTTCCTAATTTAATATCATTCCACGTTACAAACCTATTTAAAAGCTGATTGCAATTTTCCGCAGTAGTTCCTCTAAAATAAACAAGCACTTTAGGATGATTATAAAAAATTTCGGCTGGTACAATTTCATCATCCCAATGCCATTGAGCAATATGCCCAATATCATCATTATATAAATAAGAAGTTGGATATTTTTGTTTTAAAAACGAAAGGTATTCGTGACTCATATTGCCTGAATAAACGGAACCAAAATAAAGAGCAGGCTCAACAAAACTGGAAGAATATTCGCTCGTAATTATTACAGGAATATTTTTTTTATTTGTCATAAACTGTTGAACTCCTTCCATCGCTTTTAAATTCAGGCGACCTGAATAAGTGTCATTGTAATACGATTTAACTTGAACCAAACAAAGTATTTCCAAAAAAGAAGCAACAACCGATTTTTTATTGACCAAAAAATTATTTTTTAATGAAACAGAAAAAATTCTATTTGCAGAAACAAGTGCTAAAGGCAGTGCAATGGCAGCAGGGAAAAGATAATAAAAATTATAATGTTTCGCTACTAAAATTATTAATAGTGTTATATAAATCCATATTCCTTGAATTACGCGAGAGTGTATATCGGCTTCCCTTTTTTTAAATTTTCTGATTATAGATATAACAAAAGCAACAAAAATAATTACGTAAATACTTGTAAATACGGCATCGTTTGTAAATAAAAGGTGCAAATCTTGTTTGAATTTTATTTCATTAATAAACCCTTCGCTCCCTTGTCCATACTTGCCTTCATGAGTAAATAAGTCGATTATCCAATGAAACATATAATTTGTTTTTGGTAAGGCAGGAATTATAAAAAATACAAATGAAATAGCTGCTGATAAAAGTAAAAGCAATTTTCTCCAAATTCCTTTTATCACAATAAAAGGTAATAAAATAATTACGGCACACGTGAATTTTGAAGCAACAAGCAACCCAATAAATAATCCGCAAAAAAATATTTTTTTAGGGACACTTTCATTTTTTTCTTGAGCATCATTAAAAACAAAGTGGATATAAAAATAGGCTATAAATAAAGTGCCCCAAATGATTATGAAAGCTTCAGGAGCTAATTTAGAAGTTCGAAATAAAACGCCTTGCATCAATAATGGAACAGATTGAAAAAGCAAAGATGTTACCAAATTTTTAGTGTGTCGATAAACAAATAATCCTGCATAAAAAGTGACAGAAATAAATAAAATCAACATTGTACAATTGCAAGCCAGTAAATAACTTTCAGGATGCATTAACACATCTTTGTAAGTAGCTCCGCTACCGAAAAATAAATGTTTTATAAAAATTACCAATGCTGCAAAACATTGTACAGGAGTTCCTGGATGATCCAAATGTCCAATCTCTAAATGTCCGCCTGCAAGGTTCGTTCCGTTCATCAAATAGGCATAATAAGGATCTATCATTACCGTAAAAACAGGCCAAGTTTCATATAAAATAAAAAGACTGTAGAATAAATAGCACAAAGGAAAAAGAAAAAGCAGTAAATAAATTTTGGGCTTTATCTTTTCAGAAAAGGAGGTCTCTGACATTTTTAATGAAATTAATTTAGAGCGTAAATATACTTATCCTTTTAAAAAATGGAGATGAAATTATTCTGCTAAGGGTACATTGGATATTGTATCAAAAAATAAAATCCAAAAAATATTTTTTCAAAGCTATTTTTTTCATCTAACAGATATAAACCTATATTTTGCGATATTTGTACTCATTTTTTGAAAATGAGTTAAATGGAAGAAAAAAAGAATAAGCGATTCTCCGCAAAATGGCTAAAAGGTATTTATCGCCTTGTTGTGATGAACGACACCACTTTTGAAGAAAAAGCATCGTTGAAACTTTCGCCTTTATCCTTATTTATTTTTATTGGTGCAACTACCATTTTTTTAATTGTAGCAGTTACCAGTTTAATCGCGTTTACGCCTTTGCGCGAATACATTCCTGGCTATACCGATTTGAATTTTCGCAAACAATTAATTATCCTCACAGCTAAAGCTGATTCGATGGAGAATGTACTCTCTGCAAAAAATTTGTACATTCAAAACATAAATAATATTGTTACCGGAAACGTAGAAGGAAAAGCGGATGAGCAGCGACCTGACACAACTAATATTCAAAATAAAATTACAGTAAAGCCTTCTTCTGAAGATTCTGCTTTGCGCGATTCGATTCAAACACAAGATACTTATTCCTTAGCGTTTAATAATAAAAGCAAATCAGGTGGAATTAGTAATTTTTTCTTTTTTACACCTTTAAAAGGAATGGTAACTAATGGATTCAGTATTGCGAAAGGTCATTATGGAATTGATATTGTTGCCAAAGAAAACGAAGCCATAAAAGCAACGCTTGATGGAACGGTTGTTTTTGCCGGCTGGACTTCGCAAACAGGTTATGTAATTGAATTACAACACAGCAATAATTTAATTTCCATTTACAAACACAATTCGGTTTTATTAAAAAAAATGGGGGATTTTGTAAAAGCAGGAGAACCTATTGCTATCATTGGAAATTCTGGTGAATTAACAACTGGTCCGCATTTACATTTTGAACTTTGGTACAACGGAACACCTATTGATCCGCAACAATACATGGTTTTTTAAAAAAATATTTTTTGAAAACAGAAAATAAAATACAAAAAAAAGTAGCTGTTCTTGGATCTACCGGATCCATTGGAACTCAAGCATTGGAAGTAATTGCGGCTCATCCTGAACATTTTTCGGTGGAAGTTTTAACAGCAGGAAACAATGCCGATTTATTAATAAAACAAGCATTACAATTTAAACCAAATGCAGTTGTAATTGCTGATAAATCGAAATACAAAATTGTCGCGGAAGCATTACAATCAAAAGAAATAAAAGTTTTTGCTGGAGATGATTCTATTACGCAGGTTGTTGAAATGGATAGCATTGATATTGTATTGGCAGCCATTGTGGGCTTTGCCGGATTGCCTTCTACAATTAATGCGATAAAAGCAAAAAAGCCGATTGCACTTGCGAATAAAGAAACATTGGTGGTTGCCGGAGAATTAATTACCAATCTTGCTAAACAAAATGCAGTAAATATTTATCCTGTTGATTCGGAACATTCTGCTATTTTTCAATGCCTTACTGGAGAATTTCATAATCCGATTGAAAAAATATTTTTAACTGCATCTGGTGGCCCGTTTCGTGGAAAAGAAATTTCTTTTCTCGAAAATGTAACAAAAGAAGCTGCACTTAAACATCCTAATTGGACAATGGGAGCAAAAGTTACTATCGACTCTGCAAGCCTTATGAACAAAGGGTTAGAAGTTATTGAAGCGAAATGGCTTTTTCATTTAAAACCGGAACAAATTGAAGTAATTGTTCATCCGCAATCTATTATTCATTCGATGGTTCAATTTTCGGATGGATCTATAAAAGCACAAATGGGATTGCCGGACATGAAATTGCCGATTCAATATGCTTTGTCTTATCCACAAAGAATTTTTTCTGATTTTCCGCGATTAAATTTTATGGAATATAATTCGCTTACGTTTGAAAAACCGGATATAAAAACTTTTCGTAATCTTGCGCTCGCTTATTATGCAATGGAAAAAGGCGGAAATATGCCTTGCATTTTAAATGCTGCTAATGAAATTGCTGTGGAAGCTTTTTTGAAAGACAAAATAAAATTTACACAAATGCCGGATTTGATTGAAAAATGTTTGGAAAAAATAACTTTTTCAGCACAACCAACATTTGATAATTATTTAGAAACAGATAAAGAAACACGCATTAAAGCATCAGAATTAGTGCAGCATCTTAATAGTATAAAATTGTAAAAAAAGAAAAATGGGAGCATTAACACAAGCAGTACAATTAATTTTAAGTTTATCTATTCTTGTGCTATTACACGAGTTTGGACATTTTATACCCGCTAAACTTTTCAAAACGCGTATAGAAAAATTTTATTTGTTTTTTGATCCTTGGTTTTCGCTTTTCAAAATAAAAAAAGGCGATACAGAATATGGAATTGGTTGGTTGCCGTTGGGCGGATATGTTAAAATTTCAGGAATGATTGATGAATCAATGGACAAAGAGCAAATGAAACAAGCTCCGCAACCTTGGGAATTTCGTGCAAAACCTGCGTGGCAACGTTTAATTATTATGATTGGTGGAGTTACCGTAAATGTATTGCTCGCTATGTTTATTTATTCGATGATGGCATTGGCTTGGGGACAAGATTATTTGCCAACTCAAAATGTAAAATATGGAGTTGCATGTGATTCAATCGCTACCAAATTAGGATTTCAAGATGGAGACAAAATAATTGCTGTTGGCGGAGTAAAAGAAGATAACTTTAATAAACTTA
>DATLTG010000327.1:0-3062 GCA_035533735.1 Bacteroidia bacterium | reverse complement strand
CGTTTAAATGAACATGCGGGTAACAAACAAAAAATTGCTTACGCCAAATTAATAAAATCGGAAGTGGATACTACCATCATGTTAAATCCGAATCATGCCGGTGCGTATCACATTTTAGGTCGTTGGAACAGAACTATTGCGGAGTTTAACTCATTTGAAAAAATGGCAATTCATACACTTTATGGCGGTTTACCAACAGGAACTTACGAAGCAGCCGTTGCTGCATTTAAAAAAGCGGTTTCTTTAGAACCAAACTATATGTTGCATCAATATGAATTGGCAGTTACTTATCATGAAATGGGGCGAGATGCCGAAGCAAAAGTATGGTTGCAACATGTGCTAACAATGCCAGTTACCAACGATGATGATAAAGCAACGTATGCAAAAAGCGAAGCTTTATTAAAAAAAATAAATTAAAATAATGGCGAAAAAAAAGCTGTTATATTTTTGTTCAAGTCGTTCTTCATTTGTAGAAAATGATTTAGAAATTATTACTCAAAAATATGATGTAAGCGTTTTTATATTTCATCCAAAAACAAAATTTTATACTCCTTTTACTTATTGTAAACAATTTTTTTTCATCCTGAAAAATATTTTTTCAGCGGATGCGTATTGTTGCTTTTTTGGTGGACACCATTCGCTGTTACCAGCATTTATGGGATTTGTTTTTCGGAAACCTTGCATCATTTTTACAGGAGGAACAGATTGTGTTTCCTTTCCATCCATCAACTACGGAAATTTTAGTAAAAAAATTTTGGGTAAAATCACAGAACTGTCTTATCGTTTTGCTACGTATATTGTTCCCGTTCATAAAAGTTTGGTGCTATGTGATTATACGTATCAAGACAACGATTTTCCGAAACAAGGTTTTTTGTATTTCTGTGAAAAACTTAAAACTCCTTATACAGCAATAGATTTAGGATTTGATGCCGAAAAATGGAAGACATCAGATTTGAAAATCCCAAACACTTTTATCACCGTTGCTGCCGGATTGAAAAGTCAATATCGAACGGTATTAAAAGGAATAGATTTAATTTTAGGAACTGCAAAAAAATTCCCGCAAGCTCAGTTTTCAATCATCGGTTATCCCGATAATTACATCCTTCCTGATAAACCTTCAAATGTAAAAACGTATGGATTTGTAAGTGCGGAAGAATTAAAAAAATTATACAATCAAAATGAGTTTTACTTACAAGTTTCCATTTCAGAAGGATTTCCGAATGCTATTTGCGAAGCGATGCTTTGTGGCTGTATTCCTATTGGTTCAACCGTTGGTGGAATTTCAGATATTATTGGCGATGCAGGTTTTTTGTTAGATAAAAGAGATGCGGATAAATTTGAGAAAATAATTAGTAGCGCACTTCAATGTGATAAAAGAACACTTGCTAAAAAAGCAGAAGAACGCATTAAAACAAACTATCCGAAAGAAGCAAGAGTGAATAAATTATTGGATTTATTTTCAAAAATAATTTCTTGAAAAAATTAAAATGATTGTTTTTCCCAACGCAAAAATCAATATCGGACTCAATATTATTGAGAAGCGCAGTGATGGTTTTCATAACATTGAAAGCATTTTTTATCCGATTGGTTTATGTGATATTTTAGAAGTAGTAAAAAATAATTTACCTTCTGGTGAATCGAAAATTAATTTTTCTTCAAGCGGAATTTTAATTCCTGGAAATACGCAAGAAAATTTGTGTGTGAAAGCATTTTATTTATTGGATAAAATCTACACGCTTTCTTCAGTAAATGTTCATTTGCATAAAATTATTCCAATTGGCGCAGGTTTGGGAGGTGGTTCGAGTGATGCTGTTTTTTTAATGAAAGCGTTAAACGAATTATTTGATTTGAAAATTTCGGAAAAAGAAATGCAACAATTTGCTACTCAACTTGGCAGCGATTGTTCTTTTTTCGTGAAAAATGAACCTGTTTTTGCAGAACAAAAAGGAGAAGTGCATACAGATATTTCGCTTGATTTATCAAATTTTTATTGCGTTTTGGTTTATCCTAAAATTCATATTAATACTGCTTTTGCGTATTCAGAAACGATTCCCAAAAAAAATATTTTTGAATTGAGAAAAGAAATTTTAAATCCCGTTAAGGAATGGAAAAAAAACATTTTTAATGATTTTGAAAGCTCCGTTTTTAAAAATCATACGGAGATAAAAAGCATTAAAGAAAAGCTCTATGAATTAGGAGCATCGTATGTTTCTATGAGCGGAAGCGGATCGGCTGTTTATGGAATTTTTGAAAAAAAAATAATACTCAAAAAAAATATTTTTCAGAATTGTTTTTTGTGGGAAGGGAATTTATTTCGGAGCAAATCGCAGCAAGAATAAAGCTAAAATACCAAATAAGAAATTCGGAATCCAGACGGCAAGCAAAGGCGAAATTAAATCGCTGGCTGCAAATGTGGTGCTTACTTGCATAAATAAAATAAAGCTGAAACTAATCAATAATCCGATTCCGATGTGCAAGCCAATTCCGCCTCGCACTTTTCTGCTTGCTAACGAAACGCCTATTAATGTTAAGATAAAAGTAGCAAAAGGAAATGCTGTTCGTTTGTCTTTTTCAATTTCGTAAAGCGCGACATTATTTGTACCTAACATTTTTTCTTCTTTAATTGCAGTGTTGAGTTCACTATAACTCATCGTTTCTATTTTATTTATTTGTCTTCCAAAATCCTTTGGTTTAAAATTTAAAACAGTATCTAATTCAATACCGGAAGTTATTTTTTCTCCATCATTGCTAAATTTTCGAATGTAATAATTGTGAATTTGCCATTTTTTATGGATGCTGTCCCATTGAATGTAATCGGATAATAATTTGTAATGCAATTCTTGTCCGCTTATTTTTTCAAGTGAAAATTTATAGCCTTTGTTTTCATCATTGTCATATCGTTCCACATACATAAATGTTCCTGGACTAATTTGGCGATGAATATTAAAATTATCGTTGTGATATGGATTTTTGATATACACATCTTCAAAATGTATGCGCGTTTTATTGGCTTTAGGAATAATAAAATGATTGAGTACCAACGATAGAGAAGCAATCAAAGA
>DATLTG010000326.1:0-3616 GCA_035533735.1 Bacteroidia bacterium | reverse complement strand
AATATCCGGTTTATCGTTACCATAATATTTCATGGCATCTGCGTACGTCATCCGCGAAAGTGCAGGAATATCAACACCTTTAACTGCTTTAAATAAATGTCGTGTTAATCCTTCAAATGTTTCTAAAATATCTTCTTGTTCTACAAAAGCCATTTCGCAATCTATTTGTGTAAATTCAGGTTGACGATCGGCACGTAAATCTTCATCACGAAAGCATTTTACCAATTGATAATAACGATCGAAACCGCCTACCATTAATAGTTGTTTAAATGTTTGTGGAGATTGTGGCAGCGCGTAAAATTCGCCTGGATTCATGCGCGAAGGCACAACAAAATCGCGCGCTCCTTCAGGTGTTGATTTAATTAAAACAGGCGTTTCTACTTCCAAAAACTTTTTTTTATCCAAGTAATTTCTTGTTTCAATGGCAATGCGATGACGCAACTCTAAAGCCTCACGAACAGGATTTCTGCGCAAATCCAAATAACGATATTTCATGCGCAAATCATCACCGCCATCGGTATTTTCTTCAATCGTAAAAGGGGGAGTTTGTGAAGTATTTAATACATCTAAATTCTCTACAATTATTTCAATTTCTCCAGTTGGTATTTTTGTGTTTTTATTGCTTCGTTCCGAAATTTTACCGCTTACTTTTAAAACAAATTCACGACCTAATTTTCGTGCTTTTTCGCAAAGTGCAGGATGTGTTTCCATATTAAAAACCAATTGCGTAATGCCGTAACGATCGCGTAAATCAATAAAAGTCATGCCGCCCAAATCTCTCGATTTATGCAGCCATCCGCACAATGTAACCGTTTCGCCAATATTTAATTTTGTTAATTCTCCGCAAGTGTGTGTTCGTAACATTTATTTTTTTGATTTTAAAATTGATTGCGAAGGTATGAAACTGTTTAAAATGATTTGAAAATAATTTCTGAGAATAGAAAAAAACTTAAAACAAATAAATGTTTTATCTTAGCGGATGACATTGTAATATTCATTAATGAAATTATTTAAGCAATTTTTATTTTTAGGGTTGACTTTAACGCTACTTCTAACTTCGTGTACAATGGAGAAACGCGTTTATATGTCGGGTTATCATATTGAATGGAATAAGTCGAAACGTACTGTTAACAAAAGAGAATTCGCAAACAAAGAAAACGAAAAACAGCCGAAACAAAACAAAATTACAACACCTCAACTATCAAAAAATAATTATCATTCGATTGGAATTATTGCGGAAAAACAAATCACAAAATCTCTGAAACAAAAAAATATTTTTCGGATTAATAATCTGAAAACATTTATTAATTTTTCTAATATTGATACATCGCTTTCAAAAAGAACTATTAAAAAGAAAGCAGGTTTAAAAAAGATTGAAAACAATGGCAATAATAATGAATTAGCAAATTCAACTGACACTAAAAAAAAACAAGTGTATAGTCATTTTGCAGTTGAAGGTTTTATTTGTAGTCTGGCTGGAATTTTACTGCCTATTTTACTATTATATTTATCAGCACTTGGCTTTTTTATCCCTTCCGGATTCTCCCTTTTGCCAATAATACTGTTTATATTTGGTTTTTTATATAGCTTAAAGGGAATAAGAGAAACAAAAAAATATGGGATGAAAGGTCAATTACTTGCAGTATTTGGCTTAGCATTTGTAATTGCAGTTTTTACTATACTTATTTTATATGTAGCCCTCTTATTTTTAGCCTTTGGTTAATGCCCTTGTTGGTGTTCTCACAACAAGTAAAAGCCATTTAGATTGCAGGTGAAATAACACCTACAATGGAAAATGGCAAAAAAGCAAGTAAAAATGCCTTCATCCAGATTCCGAATCAAGTTCGGAATGACTCCTTGTTTCTTAATTACCTCATCACTTAATCATTCATTTTTTAAATAAATATTTTAATCATTTGTTTAAATCAAAAAAATAAATATATCTTTGTCGTGCATTTAATTTAAAAAATGACAAAGTCGAAACAAAAAAATACGGAAGATAACGCGGAGAAAAAAATTGTGGAAGCAGCTCGAAAACTTTTTACAAGTAAAGGTTACGATGCTGTTAAAACGAGAGATATTGCTGAAGAAGCCGGAATAAATATTGCTTTGTTGAATTATTATTTTCGGAGTAAAGAAAAACTTTTCGAGATAATAATGGTGGAAAATATGCAAAAATTTTTTAACGGATTTTCGCAAATTCTAAATGATGAAAAAACAACTTACCGCAAGAAAATAGAATTAATTGTCAGTAATTATATTGACATGATTTTGAAAGCTCCCGACACACCTTTATTTGTTTTGAATCAAGCAAAATTATATCCTGAATGCGTGCAAGTAAGAAAAATAGTTATGAATTCTTGTTTTATGAAACAATTACAAGATGCCATAAAATCAAAAGAAATTGCTCCCATTAATGAAATAAATTTAATGCTGAACATTGTAAGTTTAAGTATTTTTCCTTGTATTGCGCGTCCTATTTTTCAAACAGGAGAAGGCTCATTAACACATGATCGATTTGTAGAATTAATGAATGAAAGAAAAAAATTAATCCCAAAATGGATTTTTGCAACACTTAAAATAAAATAATTTTTAAAATGAAAAAAATATTTTTAATCGGAATATTAGCGATTATTTTTAGTTCCGTTCACGCTCAAACTTCTCTAAATTTAGATAGTTGCTACGCACAAGCAAAAGCGTATTATCCTTTAATTAAAGAAGAAGGATTGATTGAAAAAACAAAAGATTATACTATTTCCAATGCTGCGAAAGGTTATTTGCCTCAAGTAAATTTTAGTGGACAAGCAACTTATCAATCTGCGGTAACAACTATTCCCATTGACTTTCATATTCCGGGAGTAAATTTTAGTATTCCAACTGTTAGTCAAAGTCAGTTTAATTTACACGGAGAAGTGGATCAAACCATTTATGATGGCGGAATGATAAAGCAACAAAAATCCGCTCAAACAGCCAATGCCAATGTGCAAGAACAAAATATTGAAGTGCAATTGTATCAATTAAAAAATAGAATTAATCAACTTTTTTTTGGAACATTATTGATTGATGCACAAATAAAACAAAACGATTTAACGCAAAAAGATTTACAAAACAGCATCAATAAAGTACAAGCTGGCGTTACAGCAGGATCTGTTTTAGCCAGTAGTTTAGATGAATTGCAAGCCGAATTGTATCAACTACAACAAAACGAAATCGGTTTAAAAACTTCGCGCAAAGCGTATATGGATATGCTTTCACTTTTTATTAATCGCCCGTTGGATGAAAATACAAGTTTGCAAACGCCAATAAATACAACTGTTTCGGATAGCATTCACCGACCAGAATTATCTTTTTATGATTTTCAGAAAAAAAGTGATGATGTGCAAGAAAAAATATTGAATGCCTCGAATCGTCCGAAATTTCTATTTTTCTTTCAAGGTGGTTATGCCTTACCGGGATTGAATGGATTTGATATTAATCCGGCTTTGTATTATGTTACCGGAGTTCGCTTGAGTTGGAATTTAGGCGGTTTATATACACTTAAAAATCAGCGTCAATTACTTGCTATAGATAGACAAAGTATAGATGTTCAGAAAGAAAATTTTCTTTTCAATACACG
>DATLTG010000325.1:0-3945 GCA_035533735.1 Bacteroidia bacterium | reverse complement strand
GAAATTTGCCAACAAAATGAATCATTTCGCTATGAAATCTAAATTATACCTTGCTGCTATTAAAGCGGCTTTAAAAGAACTATCTCAAATTAAAAATATGCAAGAAACTAAATATGCTCATGCGTAACATGAGTTATAATTATTTTATTTCTTGGCAAAGTTCAATCAGTACTCCGTTAGCGGATTTTGGATGCACAAAACAAATGAGTTTATTGTCGGCTCCTTTTTTCGGTTCGCTTGAAAGAAGCGTGAATCCTTCGTTACGAAGTCTTTCCATTTCGGTATAAATATTATCTACTTCAAAAGCGATGTGATGAATTCCTTCGCCTTTTTTTGAGATAAATTGTGCAATGGGACTTTCTGCTGATAAAGCGGCAACTAATTCTATTTTACTTTCACCAGTTTGAAAAAAAATGGTGCTTACCATTTCACTTAACACGTCTTCTTTTTTATACGGTTTTTTGCCAAGCAGTTTAGTAAATAAATCAACAGATTGGTTAATATCCTTAATTGCAATACCGATGTGTTCTATTTTTTTCATCGTGTTTTTCTGTAAAAAAAAATAACCCGAAAAAATCGGGCTATTTAAAAATTAATTGTATAAAATATATTTTACTTTTTGATAAAGTTACCCATTTTATCATCGTAATTCAAGTAATAGACGCCCTTAGGCATATTTGTAGCATCTATTTCTTTTCCAAATCCTTTTTTTACAATATTTCCATACTGATCATAAATTTCATACATCGTAGCATCGCTAAATTCAATCATCTTAGAAACTTTTTCAGGAGTAAACGTTACAACAGGAATGTTGGATTGATATTCCACTGGTTGAGAAACTCTTGGCTGCCCTGTGTAATCTACTTGTTTAATACGAAATTTATTTTTTCCAGAATGTGGAGTAATTTTAAAAGAATATTGATTTGTGCCACTAGTACCGATTCCATCTACCTCACCAACAGGTACCCATTTGTTCCAACGAAATTGTTCAACAGTATAAGTAAGTTTTCCTGTTTCGCCAGTTGTACTCCATTTTAATAAACCACTTTTATCAACGCTCATTGATACAACGTTAAAAGTACTTTTAGGTTTTAAAACTTCTTCATTTAAAACTTTTGGCATACAATCATCTTTGTGTTTTATTTTCACTACAACTTTGTCGCCTATTTTTAATTGAAGATTTGCAAAATCAATTTCAAAAGCACTTGAAGCAATCTCATCAGTAGTAACTTGATCGTTCACTGTAACTTCTGTAACACAAAAACCAACACCACTGCTTGCAAATGGATTTTGAACGTAAAGATTTTTTCCTTGATAATTACCTTCTAAAACAATCACTCCGGCAGTTGAACAAAAAGGCATCACAAGCATCGCGAGCGCAAGGAATAAAAAACCTTTTTTAATTTTCATCGGCTTAAACTTTAATTTTTTGTTTTTATATTTTCGGATGCAATATTATAACCTTATTTCATAAAATCAAAACAAAAAGCAAATATTTTTACATTTCGACTAAAAGAATATTCATTTAGTCCTGTTTAATAGCCTTTTAATCTATTCCGAAATATTTTTTTTTAATTGAATATTTGTTCATTTGTTAAAGATATTGTAATCTTGCATTGTGAATCAACTCCTTTGATGGAGTTTTATGTTATCAATCAATTTATTAGAAAACCGAATACATTTTATTATGAAAAAAATATTATTCATACCGCTATCTTTAGCGTTGATTTTTGCGGCTTGTAACACTGCTGTAAAAGATAAAAATACTACAACCAACATAAAACGAACAGCGAAAGGTGATAGAGTTTATGGAGGAACATTAAAATTAGGTGAAACGGATGGAGTTCAAACACTCGATCCTTATAGTATTACGGATGAAGTGTCTGCATTTATTGCCAATCAAATTTATGAAGGATTGGTAAAGTTTGATACTAAAACTTTGAAAATTATTCCTGCTATTGCTGACAAATGGAATATTGATTCTTCTGGAACAGTTTATACTTTTCATTTAAAAAAAGGCATACATTTCCAAGATGATACTTGCTTTGCTGGTGGCAAAGGACGCGAACTAAAAGCTTCGGATGTATTATATTCCTTTGAAAAACTTTGTACCGCTGGTCCTAATAATTTCAATTTCAGTTCTACTTTTAAAGACAATGTAGTAGGTGCCGATAAATATTTTGACGATAGTAAAACAGGTAAACCTTCTTATGATTTAGAAGGAGTAAAAGTGATTGATGATTATACCGTTCAAATAAAATTATTACATCCAAATTCAGCTTTTTTATACCAACTTACAAATCCGGGAGCTTTCATTATAGCCAAAGAAGCTTACGAAGATTATGGCAATAAAATAAGATTAGGAACTGGAGCATTTGTTTATGCAGATTCTCAAAATCCGAATGAAATACTATTAAAACGCAACAATAATTATTACGGAACGGATACGCTCGGTAATCAATTACCTTTCCTTGATTCAGTGAAAGTAACTATTTTCGCTACTAAGCGCTCGGAATTAGCAGCTTTTCAAGCCGGACAAACAGATCGTATTCTTGGCTTACCTGCTGAGTCTATAAAACAAATTGTGGAAAGTGAAATTTCTGATTTCCAAAAACAACCACCTAAATATGTTTTAGACAGAATACCTGAAATGGTTACTCAGTATTATGAATTTAATTTAACACGTCCTCCATTCAACGATAAACGTGTGCGTCAAGCATTTTCATACGCCATTAATCGTGATAAAATTATAGACGAAGTATTAAAAGGTGAAGCTTATGGACCTGGAATTAACGGTATTTGTCCGCCCACTTTTAGTGGATATGACATTACTAATATAAAAGGATACAAACACGATGCTGAAAAGGCAAAAAAATTATTGGCAGAAGCCGGTTATCCTGACGGAAAAAATTTCCCTTCCGTGAAAATTGAATTAAATAGTGGAGGCGCAAAAAATACAAACGTGGCAATTGAAATTCAAAAGGAATTGCAAGAAGTGTTGAATGTAAATGTAGATTTTGAAGTCGTTTCTTTCGAGCAATCACTACAAGATTCAAAATATGCAAAAGCTTCCATTGTTCGTTCAGCTTGGGTAGCTGATTATCCGGATCCAGAAACTTTTCTTTCCATATTATATGGCGGCAATGTGCCTACAAGTTTAGATAAACCATCGTATCCGAATACAACACGATATAAAAATCCGGAGTTTGATAAATGGTTTGAAGCCGGAAAACAAGCTAAAACGATGAAAGAAAGTTATGATGATTTTCAAAAAGCGGAACAAATTGCAATGGACGATGCGCCTGTAATGGTTTTGTGGTACGATGAAGGTTATCGTTTGATGCAATGGCATGTGCGTAATTTTTATGCAAATCCGATGTTATACAGAGATTTATCAGAAGTATATTTGAATGCTTCGATAACGCCTACAAATAGCAAAAAATCCAATTAAGAAAAGTATTCCAAGATATTCGGAAAATACTTTTAGTATGAAAAAAACAAGTAAAACCTTTTTCTTGATAGCTATTTCTATGATTGTTTTACATGCTTGTACTACTACATCTAAAGTTGCTAAAAAAAATACAGATTCGGTACAAGCGCCTTCAGCCGCGGATTTGCAACGCGGAAAACAACAATACAGCGATTTAACTTCTGATGCGCTGCAACAAGGATATGATACATTTACTACTAAATGTGGAAAGTGCCACCGTTTAAAAGTACCGAAAAATTTTACTGTAGATAAATGGAATACTATTTTTCCGAAAATGGCTGTAAAAGCAAAATTGAGTGATCAAGAAAAACAAAATACATTGCGTTATATTATGACAATGCAATCTCAAAAATAAATTTTCTGAATATTTTTTTTGCGAAGAACAAAACCCTAAAGGTTTTTAAAATCTTTAGGGTTTGAAATTCAGCATCTGCGCTCAGACAAAATTCAAATTT
>DATLTG010000324.1:0-2202 GCA_035533735.1 Bacteroidia bacterium | reverse complement strand
AAATTCGATAAAATTGTTTCCATTGAAATGTTGGAAGCCGTTGGTCATACATTTTTAGATGCGTATTTTAAAAAATGCAATGATTTATTGAAAAAAGATGGTATGTTGGCTTTGCAAGTAATTACTTGTCCGGATGCGCGTTACGAGCAATTAAAAAAAGGCATCGACTGGATTCAAAAACATATTTTTCCAGGCTCTTTATTGCCTTCCGTTGCCGCTATTAATAAAGCTGTAAATAGTTCCAGCGACATGAGTTTGGTTGATTTAAAAGACATCGGTTTGCATTATGCCGAAACACTTTCGCATTGGCGAAAAAATTTCAATCATCATATTGAAGAAGTAAAAAAATTGGATTTTAACGATGCCTTTATTCGCAAATGGAATTACTATTTTTCGTATTGCGAAGCAGCTTTTGAATCCAGAAACATCAGCGTAATGCAATTTATATATGTGCGCCCAAACAACAGATTTTATTAAGTACAGATGACGCCTGCCTTTCTTAATCACCTAATTACTCTAAACTTATAAACTTTAAACTAAAAACTTTAAACTTTTTATTAATAACTTGTTAATTAGTTTTCAGATTTAAGTCGGTGGCTATTTTTATCTTTGATTTTTAAACAAATTAAAATTAAAAGCCAAAAATTATGAAATTTTTTATCGACACAGCCAATCTCGCACAAATTAAAGAAGCCCAAGACATGGGCGTTTTAGACGGAGTTACCACCAATCCATCTTTGATGGCGAAAGAAGGTATCAAAGGCGAAAAAAATATTTTAAAACACTATGTGGACATTTGCAAAATTGTAACCGGAGATGTAAGTGCCGAAGTTATTTCCACCGATTTTAAAGGAATGGTAAAAGAAGGCGAAGCACTTGCCAAATTGCACAAACAAATTGTAGTAAAAGTGCCGATGATTAAAGAGGGCGTTAAAGCCATTCGTTATTTCAGCGACAAAGGAATTCGTACCAATTGCACCTTGGTTTTTTCGGCAGGACAAGCTTTGTTAGCTGCAAAAGCTGGCGCTACGTATGTTTCTCCGTTTATTGGCAGATTAGATGATGTTTCCACAGATGGTTTAAACTTGATTGATGAAATCCGAATTATTTACGACAATTATGGTTATACCACTCAAATTTTAGCAGCTTCCGTTCGTCATCCGATGCACATTATTAATTGCGCAAAAATTGGTGCCGATGTAGTAACTTGTCCGCTTAGCGCGATTACCGCTTTATTGAAACATCCTTTAACAGATATTGGTTTAGCGCAATTTTTAGCTGACGCGAAAAAATAATTTTTGGGAAAAACAATTTCGCAAAGGCTTCATATTCGTTTGAATTTGTGAATATTTAAGACTAAAAAGTGAGGTGTAAACAACTTTGCATCCGCATAAAACAGAAATAATGAATACAGAAAATATTAAAGTTAAAATCAACGATTACATAAACGCTGTAGACCAAGTAAAAAAAGCTCGACAACAATGGCAAAGTAAAACAAAAAGCCTAATCAAAGACACTCTTGAGACAGTGAAAAATCTCAGTAATTTGGGCTGGTTCGTTGACATAAATGATCAGAAAATCAATCACGAAACCGTGTGCCTTGCTTTTAATGATCAGCCAAGTGATATCAGTTACAATCCAAATAGCGTTTACAACAAACTGAATGGTAAAAAAGAAAACTTAATAAATTATGGAGGTTCATTGAACTTATCCTTCCTCAATAACGGTAGAATATTGGCTTGGGTTAGTTATCCTTACATTCCTGGCATCATTGAAAAATCCGATATAAAAGTGTTACATTCTTTTGACATTGACAAAATAGATGAGCAGACAATTGTTCAACAAATTGAGTTGTTCCTTGACGAAATGATAAAGTGGAAAAAAAATGAAAAAGGGGAATGGCAAAAGGTTGGTTTTAAATTCGGACAGATAGACGACAGTCAGACAATCAAGACAAAGCAAACACAGTCGCAAAAAAGCAACAAAAAGAAAAAGATGTAACAATTGAACGTGAAGAAAAAAAATATTTGACCCCGAATTATGATACATTTTAAAAGACTTGATCATATTCAAATTTGTATCCCAAAAGGGAAAGAAAACGAAGCGAGGCAATTTTATACAGATATTATAGGATTAACTGAAATTCCTAAACCTGAAGCACTAATTGCTAATGGTGGACTTTGGTATCAACTTGCAGACATA
>DATLTG010000323.1:0-2306 GCA_035533735.1 Bacteroidia bacterium | reverse complement strand
TAATTTTTATACATTTTTGATCTTATCCATGGAATTTTGCAGAAAAAATTTTGATAGGAAATGATTTTTTTGAGTGTTTTTTTTTCTTTTGGATTTAATTTTTTAAGACGTTCATTTAAAATGTATTCAGCTTCTTTTTCGTATGCTGGCATTTGCTCTAAACTAAGTTGATTTTTGCTTCTTTGTCGATAAGCGCCTAAAATAATATTTAGCGAATACAATTCTGCATAATCAAAAAAACGCAGCCATAAATCTAAATCACCTGCCAATTTTAGTGAATCATTGAGTTTTGAATTTGTTTTTTCCCACAAATCTCTTTTCCAAAAACAGGACTCTTGCTGAATCCATTTATACTCTTTCAAAAAATAATTGTATTTCGACCAATTTTTAAAATTGCTAATTGAAATCAATTTGCCGCTTTCGCTAACACAATCTGGTAACCCTTGAATCCATTGTACTTTCGGAAAGGCAGAAAAAATTTCGGCAACGGTAAAAAAACTTTTTTTATGATATAGGTCATCGGAGTTAATCCAAGCCATTATTTCACCTGTACTTTTCGAAAAGCCTTTGTTTAAAGCATCGTATAATCCATTATCTTTTTCGCTAATCCAAAACGTTAATTGCTTTTCGTATTTTTTAATTATCTCGACTGAATCATCAGTGCTTCCTCCATCAATGATAATATATTCTAAATTGGGATAATTTTGATCAAGAACGGACAAAATAGTTTCCTCTAAATATTCGCCTTGATTAAAGGAAGGTGTTACGATGGTTATTTTAGGAAAAATTTCAGTCATTCAATTAGTTGTAAGTTTTTAGTAAAATTTAAAAAAAAATCTTGAAAAGATTTATTACTTTCGAACGCAGTAAAAATGATGCATCGTTTTACAAAATATAACCATAGGATTGTAACGTTTTGCCATTTACCTCATAAAACTCTTGTAATATTTGTTCGTCAAAATAATTTTTCCAGTCCTCCGTTTTTCCGTTTCGAATAAATTTATCAGGATGAATCTTGTCCATTTCTCCTGATGAAGAAGACTTATATTTTTCGTATTTTGCTTGCATAACATCAAACTTAGAACAATTGACGGCTTTTTTAATTTTCTCTTCATTTGTTGGAATATTAAAAAAAAGCAGCATTTCTTTCAGTTTTCTTTCCGGATCTTTCAATAAATCTTCGTATTTAATGAAACATATACGATAATTTTTTTGTGATTTGATAGCCTCAATATGATTTGCCCAACTGCCAAAAGGAGATTTTCCGAGCAAAAAATATTTTTTCAAATACGTTTTAAAATCAGTATCTGATGGAATTGTTTTTGTCCCTAATTCATAAAAATAATAGCTCACAGCCACATCTCTTCCATCTCTTACTAAATAAATTACATTATTATATTCCTTTAGAGAAGGAAAATGGCTCTTAATGAATTTCGGTTTTAATATAGCACTGTCAATGTCTTGCGGGTTTATATGAATATCAGGGATAAGTTTTGGCAAACTATCGTTATCAAATTCCGCTTCTGTATCCGCAAAATAATTAGCAATTAAAAAACGCATCCAAGTATTACCCGAGCGCGGATAGGAAACAATATAAATGGTATTGTCCGCGATAAAAAATCGCATAACTTTTTTTAATCCTTTTTTAATCAGATGCAACATAAGGGCATTATTTAATTCGTTTTTTCTAAATATTTTACTTGATTAAAGGAAGGTGTTACAATGGTTATTTTTTTTAGATTCATGTTCTAAGCTATTTTTTTCAACCATTTCGAATATTCTTTTAATCCTTCTTTTAAAGTAATTGCAGGTTCAAATCCTAATTTTTTAAGTTCAGAGATATCTGCTTTCCAATTTTTAGGATCTCCTGATTTTTCTTCTCCGTTAAACAATAAAGATTTTTCTGAGTCAATAGATTCTAAAAACAAATTAGCTGCATTACCTATTACAATCTCAATTCCGGATGCTACATTAATTGTTTCACCTTTAAAATTGGCATTTTTTAAAACACACGCTACTGCTTTAATTAAATCAGAAATATATATAAAATCTCTACTTTCTTTTCCTGTACCAAATAAATTTATTGTTTTATTGGTTAGGTTTTTAGTATAAATATCCCAAAATAATTGCTTCTTTAATCCAGGACCGTAGGCTGAAAAAATTCGTAAGCTGCATGTTTTTAAATTAAAAAAGCGGTGATATTCGCTAAATAATTTTTCACTCAATAGTTTGTGATAGCCGTAAGGTGATAAAGGTTTTGTTTCGGCATATTCGTTAATTGGCAATGAATTTGGATTGCCATAAAC
>DATLTG010000322.1:0-3139 GCA_035533735.1 Bacteroidia bacterium | reverse complement strand
ACATCCAGACAAGTGATTTTATCGCCTTTTGGAATAGTACCAAAATCATTTTCGCCTAATAAATCAGCAATATGATGGATGTAATCTGCTCTTCCAGGGATTGGAGGACATAAATTTTCATCTGGAAATTCCCAGTTTTTTATTCCGTAATAATAATTTAGGATTGCTTTGTTTAAAAGTTTAACAACAAATGGGTTTGAAAAATCAACTGATTCTACCCCAAATTTGTTAGGCATTATATAATTTTTCAATTCAGGATTAGCAATTATTAAAGCACTTAAATCATATCGTTCTCGGTTTTTATTTCGAGAATGGAGCCTTGTTTTTTCTTGTTTATTTTTTTCTGAAGACATAATTTATTGTGGTTTTATAATTAGATTTTTAGATTCTCGCTAATTAAAATTTTAATTTGGGATTACGAGACTAAAAATAATTGCGGAATTTACTTGAACTAACTTTTCTAACCCGAAAATCTTTATTAGAAGTGAATTTGCAACTTACATAAAGCCGCATTTTCTGAGTGCTGTTAGTGGTGGTGGGATTATTTTGTTTTAGGCAAACCAACGGTCTTTAGTATGCGGTTCGCATCTTCCAATTTGTTTGGAAAAAGCACTTTTGACGCAAGTTTGTCAAGTGTCTTATTGATTTTGACGATTGGCGTTTTGGATTTATTTAATTCTTTAACTTTCATGATAGTACAAAATTACGAAATTTTTCGCTTAATTAAAAATGCCTTATAATCCATGCCTTTTCGGAATGTATGCCATTGGTCGTCCTTTAGCCCAAACACTTCAAAGTCCTTTTTTATTTCCAGTAAATTATTCGTTATTCCGATTCTATAAAGTCTCGTTCGAGCATTATTACTACCTCTCACATAAATCCAAGCGTCTGGATGTCTATCCGTAAAAGCATAAACTGTCGAAGCTACAATCGCTAAAACTTGTTGACTGTCACCGTTATTCGTTATTATTAAATCATTTATTTCACTGGTCTTCTCATCTTTATCTCCGAAGCCTAAATTAAAATAGTCCTTCAAAATAGTCTCTGAGTATTGAACAATTTTTTTAATTCTTCCCTTTTGTCCAATACTTGTGAATTCAAAGATCAATATTTTTTTGTCCGATTCGAGTTGGTATTTGTCGTATTTCATATATGTCAACAATTACAATATTTTGATCTTGCAATGACCACTAACTTGTATATATACGCCATATAGCTCCAATCCTCCCAAATCAGGTTGGCTTTCTGCTATAAATGGTAATTATTTTTTTATAAAAAAAGTAATTTACCTATTACAAATCATCAATCAGTAAACTCTTTTTAGCTCTTTAAATTTATTGAGCTTGTTTTGTGTTGAGGAAAAATTAAATGTGCTTACGAAAGCATTGGCAATGTTTACCAGACTTATGGCTAAACAATAATTTTAAAATGATTTCTTACAAAAGCATTTTTATTATTATCTGTCATTTTATCTGCTGGTTCAATGTCAATTTTTATATCCTTAAAATGTAAATTCTTATTCAAGTAATTATGAAGTTCTGTTTTTGCGTTTGTTGGACCAAATAGAAGTACGTGGTCATATCTCAAAATCTTATCTGCAATTTCTTTGTAAAATTCTTCATGCATTTGTTGCTCTTTGTTGTGCATGAGCTTTTCGCTTTTATGTAATGCTTCTTCTTTCGTATCAAAAGTAAATTTTGATAGTATAGAACAGTTATTGCTTTTTGTATTCAAATCAATGAGTTTTGCAGCTGAATGATCCATCCAAATACCTAAGTTTTTTATCGCTTCCATATTTTTAATAGTTTAAATGTGAACGTAAAAACCAAGCTGCTTTTTCGTGCGTTTCCATAAGTCCGGTTATAAAATCACTTGAGCCTAAATCGTGAAAATCATTCGTAAACGACTTAATATGTTCTCGCAAAATAATGATAATGCTTTCGTGATCCGCTAAAAGTTCTTTGATAAAGCCGCGGCTATCGTTTTTCTCACTTGTTGTTTCTGTAAGATGAGTTAAACTTAGATATGACTTTAAAGTAGCTGGTGCATAATGACCAATAGAACGAATACGCTCCGCAACGCTATCTATAATTTCATCCAATTGAGTGAATTGCGCTTCAAAAAACTTGTGCTTATCATAAAAATCTGCTCCTTCAATATTCCAGTGAGCATTTTTTGTTTTGATATAAAGCACGGTTTCGTCTGCTAATATTTTTGCCAACTCAGTGTTAACTGCTTGCCGATTGTTATCGGTAATTCCGATTGCTGTTTTCATCATTTTATTTTTTAGTTTTTTATCAGGTGCTTTTGCTAATACTGAAGCAGCTACACTTTTAACCGTTTTCGATTTTTTTTTGCTTTTTGACATTATTTTATTTTTAGTGATTAGGAATGCGTTCAAGAATTGTTTCTATCGAAGCTTTTAGTTTAGCAATAGCACCCGATACGGCTAATTCAACAGTGTCAGTTTGGTATGTAACTGCAATTGGTTGTCTGCCTTCAAGTCGCGCTTCCAATAAACAACGGATATCATTTATTCCTTCTTTTTTACCATTTTCATCAGAAAGATGAGCTTCTATTCTTGTAATGTGTGAGCTATATTTTTTTAGCTCTTCTGTAATTAAAGTAGTAAAATAATCGGAATTTCTTTTATCTCCATTTATCGTTTTATCTGTATTGAATTGAATTTTCATAGTAATATCATATTAAATTAATTGATTCTTAAATTTCCATCGAACATAAAATGGTTTAATTCTTTTCAAGTAGCTCTTTTTTTTCCTGATACTCTTTAAGGTCGATTTCACCTGAAGCAAAACGCTTTTTTAATATATCAAGTGGAGAATCTCGCTTTAATCTTTGACCAGGTATATTATAAGGAATCGCAAAAATCCAAATAAGTAACATAATCCATACGAACCACCAAAAAAGGTGCATTCCCCAAAAATAATAACCTTCGTGCATGTACATAATTTCCTTTTATTAATATCTTCAGTTCCGCTGTTGTCCGGTCTTCAGGTCTGCTGTTGCTCAGCTTATTTTTTATTAAACTATTTACTAATTATACATTAGCAGTTGCAAATTCTTCACAAATTGCAGCGCATTTATTACAAGCTTCAGCACACTCTTTGCAAGAAGCATG